>SKYG01000123.1 GCA_007128045.1 Bacteroidales bacterium
AAAACGTTTATCTCAGAGGTTTTGGCAGCTTCATTATTAAAGAGCGCGCTGAAAAAACCGGCAGAAACATCTCAAAAAACACCACGATCATTATTCCAGCTCATTGTATTCCGGCATTTAAACCTGCTAAAGAATTTGTTGGTGAAGTAAAAGAGTCAGTAAAAGCTTAATCATATCAAGATGCCAAGCGGAAAAAAAAGAAAAAGACACAAAATGGCTACCCATAAGCGCAAAAAGCGTCTGAGAAAGAACAGACATAAGAAGAAATAATGTGCTTTACCTGGTGGCTCTACCCTCTCTTATGATTTCAAAATTACATAATACCGCAAATGGTATTATGTAATTTTATATGCATTTATCCGTATTACGGAAGTTTGTACCCTCCTCCATTCATACAAAAAACCTGAATGAATGATGAACCTTTATAAAGTATCTCTATTGTGAACAAAGAGTTAATTATTGATTCCAATGCATCGGAAGTTGTAATGGCTCTGCTTGAAGAGAAGCTTCTCGTGGAGCTTCACAAAGAGCGAAAAAATAACAACTATTCCGTTGGCGACATTTACCTCGGCAAGGTCAAAAAGATCATTTCCGGACTGAATGCTGCCTTTGTTGATGTAGGATACGAAAAGGATGCCTTTTTACACTATTTAGACCTGGGAAGCCAGGTAAACTCATTAAACAAGTACACAAAGCTGGCTATGGCCGGTAAGACCCGGGTCTTACCCATGGAGCATTTTATCCTAGAAAAAGAAATTGAGAAAACAGGTAAGATATCCAGTGTGCTTACGACCAACCAGCCCGCCCTTGTTCAGATTGCCAAAGAACCCATTTCTACCAAAGGGCCCAGGATCACCAGTGAAATATCCCTCGCAGGCAGGTACCTGGTACTCGTTCCTTTTTCAGACCGTATATCTGTTTCTCAAAAGATTCAAAGTGCAGAAGAAAAAAACCGCCTGAAAAGACTTGTTCAAAGCATTAAACCAAAGAATTTTGGGGTGATCATTCGTACCATCGCAGAAGGCAAAATGGTAGCAGATCTGGATGCTGACCTGAACAGTCTGGTTTCAAAGTGGTACAGCATAGCTGAAAAGCTCTCAAGTGCTAAACCCCCAAGGATCATATTGGGCGAGCTAAACCGGTCTTCAGCTATGTTGCGCGACCTGCTTAATGAATCATTCAACAACATTCATGTAAACGACCCAACCATTTATGATGAATTAAGGGACTACATCCGCACCATTGCCCCCGAAAAAATAGATATCTTAAAACTCTATAAGGGGAAAATGCCCATCTTTGACCATTTTGGTGTTGAGAAACAAATAAAAAGTTCCTTCGGAAAGATTGTTTCTATTAAAAGTGGTGCTTATGTGATTATTGAACACACCGAAGCTTTACATGTTATTGATGTTAATAGTGGCCACAGAATCAGTTCTGAAAACAGCCAGGAAGATAACGCACTGGATGTTAACCTGGAAGCAGCAGCAGAAATTGCACGTCAGTTACGGCTACGCGACATGGGCGGAATTATTGTGGTAGACTTCATTGACATGACAAACCCGGCAAACCGCCGTAAGCTTTATGAGCGCATGAAGGATGAAATGCAAAAGGACAGGGCAAAGCATAATGTCCTGCCTCCCAGTAAATTTGGACTGGTTCAGATCACCCGTCAACGCGTTCGTTCTGAGACCAATGTAGAGATTCTTGAAAAATGTCCCTCATGCGGAGGATCGGGAAAGATTAAACCCAGCGTTATTCTCCTTGATGAGATTGAAAGCAATCTAAGATACCTGATTCAGGAACAAAACGAAAAGACCCTTTCGTTAAAAGTGCATCCATTTATATATGCTTATTTAACCAAAGGTCTCTTTTCTATCAGAATGAAATGGTTCTTTGCATACA
Source organism: Bacteroidales bacterium (assembly GCA_007128045.1). Lineage (GTDB taxonomy): Bacteria > Bacteroidota > Bacteroidia > Bacteroidales > UBA7960 > SKYG01. Next base: position 1,903 of record SKYG01000123.1, read on the forward strand.
AAAAGTGGATTAAGTTATCACCATCCTATTCGTATCATTTCCTCGAATACCGGTTTTATAATAAACTGGATGATGAAATCAAGCTTTAATGCTTGATAAAAAACAGCGGGCATCTCGTATTCGTTCACCGAAAACAGAAAGAGACATGCCCGCTGTTTTTTTATTTTAAGCTTTATGCTAACTTTGACCATGGTTTTCAAAACTCAGGTCAACAAACGCATACCAGGATGACTGCAGAAGGAGACTCAATTAGTTCACAAACAGCTGAACTGATCAGACAGGCCAAATATTTTTGCGCGTATCAGGAACGTTGCTCAAGCGAAGTACTTCAAAAACTCACCAGCCTCGGCGCTGACAAGCAACAACAGCAAATAGTAATGGATATCCTGATACAGGAAGCCTTTCTGGATGACCGACGCTTTGCAAATGCTTATGCACAAGGTAAATACAAAAACAACCACTGGGGAAGAATAAAGATATTTTTGGAACTTACACGCCGGGGCATCCCAAACAACATCATCGAACAGGCGATAGAGGGCATAGATAACGATGAATATATCCAAATTCTTCAACATCTGATTACAAAAAAAATCCAAACAATAAAAAACAAAAATCAGCAGCAAACCATGGAAAAAACAGCATACTTTTGCACAGGAAAAGGTTTTGAACCCGAACTGGTATGGCAGCTGATAAAGAAACAACACTTTGATAGTTAGATTACAAAAATAATTTAGAACACCCACTTACAAAGAGCTACTAAACATGATATATAACGACAACATAAAAGAACTTGACAAGAGGCTCGATGCCCTAAGGAGGTTTCTTTGACATTGATTCAAGAAACAAACAAATAGAAGACTTACAAGGCCTCACTGAGTCTGCCGACTTTTGGAATGAGTCCAGAGAGGCAGAAAAAATTCTTAAAGAAATATCAGAGCTCAAAAAATGGACTGGTGATTATGAAGAAGCATGCCAGCTATTAGAAGACCTCAAGGTGTTATTTGAGTTCTTTGAGGCTGGAGAGGGCAGTGAAGAAGAAGTAACCAAAACCTATGACAAGGTTATTAAAGCCATCGACAAGCTCGAGTTTCGGAAGATGTTAAGTAAGGATGAGGACAGACTGAATGCCATTGTAAATATCAACTCCGGAGCTGGTGGCACCGAAAGTCAGGACTGGGCAGAAATGCTGATGCGTATGTACCTTCGATGGAGCGAGCGTAACAATTATAAATCAAATGTGCTTGACATTCAGGAAGGTGATGGTGCAGGTATAAAGAGCGCCTCTATCGAGATTGAAGGTGAAAATGCCTTCGGGTATCTTAAAGGAGAAAGTGGGGTGCACAGGCTCGTCAGGTTATCACCATTTGATGCCAACCATAAACGCCATACATCATTTGCTTCTGTATATACCTATCCAGTAGTAGACGATAGCATTGAAATAGAAATTAATCCGGCTGATTTAAGCTGGGACACCTTCAGGTCTAGCGGACCCGGCGGACAGAACGTGAACAAAGTTGAAAGCGCTGTCAGGGTACGCCACGCCCCATCCGGCCTCATCGTTGAATGTCAGGAAACAAGATCCCAGGGTCAAAACAGGGAAAAAGCCCTCACCATGCTGAAATCTCAATTGTATGAGCTTGAGTTGAGAAAGAAGAGAGAAAAACTGCAGGCATTGGAAAGCTCCAAGAAAAAAATTGAATGGGGATCACAAATCAGAAGCTATGTGTTTCACCCCTACAAAATGGTCAAAGACTTACGAACTGGTGTTGAAACATCAAATGTGCAACATGTGATGGATGGAGAAATTGATGAGTTCATCAAAGCATTCCTCATTGAGTTTGCCTGAAATATTTAACAGATAGTAATTCAATCAATTACATTGCCCAATAATCCTATCTATCTGTTTACCATCATGTTAACAAACAGTTAACCAATTACTTCTAACAACTTTTCGTATCAGTTTTTCAGTCAACCAGTTACTCCTTCCTGGTTAATAACTTTCAGGCTTTGTTAATAAACTTGGTTTTTACCTGTCAATTTTGTTTTCTATCTTCGTTCTTCGGTTCGCCCATAACAGACATTAACATCTTGTTTCTTCCGTTTCCCCTGGCGCGCTACACCCAACATTAAAAAAATACATGAAGCATGGACAACAAGCCAGCATTGCAGGATGCGCTCAAAGACGCAGAAAAGAAAAAGGAACATGACAACCTTTACAACCAGGTTATTGATAAACGGTCGCGACCAGAGCCAGCCCTTTACACTAAGCCTGCAACCTATGAGTATCATGAGGCGGTAAAAAAGGCAACGGAATACTTTGAAGGCGATAGTCTCGCTGCTGGAGTGTGGGTTAACAAATATGCATTGAAAGATTCAGATGGCAACTTGTATGAGCTCACACCCGACGATATGCACAGAAGGATTGCCAAAGAGATAGCGCGCATTGAGAAGCGTTATCCCAATCCCATGAATGAGAATACCGTATTTAACTTGCTTAAAGGGTTCAAATATATTGTACCCCAAGGTAGTCCGATGGCCGGTATTGGCAACCCTTTTCAGATCGGATCATTATCCAACTGCTTTGTTATTGGCAACAAAGGTGAAGCCGACTCATACGGTGGCATTATGAAGGTTGATGAAGAACAGGTACAGTTGATGAAAAGACGGGGTGGCGTAGGGCACGACCTGTCACACATCCGACCAAAAGGTAGCCCCGTAAAAAATAGCGCATTGACCTCCACTGGCCTGGTTCCTTTCATGGAGAGGTACTCCAATTCAACCCGTGAAGTAGCCCAGGATGGCCGCCGGGGGGCATTAATGCTTACCGTGTCTATAAAACACCCCGATGCAGAAGGATTTATTAACGCCAAACTCGAACAGGGAAAAGTTACCGGAGCAAACGTATCGGTGAAAATCACTGACGACTTTATGCAAGCCGTTATTGACAACCATGAGTTTAACCAGCAATACCCTGTCAACTCTGACAATCCCAAGTACAAAAAACAAATCAATGCCAGGGAGTTATGGAAGAAAATCGTACATAATGCCTGGAAATCAGCTGAGCCAGGGATTCTTTTCTGGGATACCATTATTAAAGAATCTGTCCCCGATTCTTACGCAGACCTGGGTTTTACAACCGTATCTACAAACCCTTGTGGTGAAATACCCCTTTGCCCTTACGACAGCTGTCGCCTTCTTGCCATTAACCTATACAGCTACGTAAAGGATCCTTTTACATCAAAGGCCACATTCGACATGCCTCTCTTTAAAGAACATGTTGGTTATGCACAGAAAATAATGGACGATATCATCGACCTGGAACTGGAAAAGATTGATGCCATCCTGAAAAAAATATCATCAGACCCGGAAGATGTTGAAGTAAAAAGCGTGGAAATACAATTGTGGGAAAAGATTCGCGAGAAATGTATTCAGGGGCGTAGAACTGGTATTGGGATCACCGCCGAAGGCGATATGCTTGCTGCCCTTGGCTACCGTTATGGTACTGAGGAAGCCACAGTATTTTCTGTGAATATTCACAAGACACTGGCCATCGAAGCATACCGGTCATCAACCATTTTGGCAGGAGAAAGGGGCGCATTTCCTGTTTATGACTCTCAAAGGGAGGCCAACAACCCGTTTATTCAGAGATTAAAATATGCCGACCCAGAACTATATGAACAGATGAGCAATCATGGTCGCCGCAACATTGCACTGCTAACCATAGCACCAACCGGAAGTGTTTCTTTGATGACACAAACTACCTCAGGCATTGAGCCTGTTTTCATGGTAGCCTATAAAAGACGCAAAAAAGTCAATCCCAATGATAAAAATGTGCGTGTCGACTTCGTTGATGAGGTGGGAGATCACTGGGAAGAATATAATGTATTCCACCATAAATTTATCACATGGCTGAATGCCAATGGATATAATGTTGATGATGTAAAGAAGATGAAGGATGATGCCCTTGGTGAGATCATCCAACAGTCGCCATTTTATAAGGCCACTGCAAACGATGTTGATTGGGTAGCCAAAGTGAATATGCAGGGAGCCGTTCAAAAATGGGTTGATCACTCCATTAGTGTAACGGTCAATGTTCCTGAAAATGTAACCGAAGAGCTTGTTGCCAACATTTATGAGACAGGGTGGAAAAGCGGATGCAAAGGAATTACCGTATACCGCGACGGATCCCGATCCGGAGTGCTTGTCAAGGATAACACCAAAAAAGAAACAGCCGACGAGGAGTTCAAAGAAACCAGGGCACCAAAACGTCCTAAAGAACTTGAGGCCGAGGTGGTACGGTTTAATAATGACTCCGAAAAATGGATGGCGGTGGTTGGCACGCTTCATGACCGGCCTTATGAAGTCTTTACTGGCAAAGCCGATGGATTTTACCTCCCTGCCTTTGTTGAAAAAGGCTGGGTTATTAAAAACCGAACCGAAACAGGCGAAAAACGCTACGACTTTTCATTTCTTGATCGCGATGGATACAAGGTTACCATCGAAGGTTTATCCCGTTCCTTTCACAAGGAATACTGGAATTATGCCAAACTGATATCCGGCGTACTTCGTCATGGAATGCCACTTCCCTCGGTGGTAGACGTTGTTGAAGACCTGAATCTCGACAGTGACAGGCTGCATACCTGGAGAAATGGCGTCTTAAGAGCCCTTAAGAAGTTTATTCCCAATGGTACCAAAGCCCAGGGACGAATATGCAGCAATTGCAAAGAAGATGCTGTCATATACCAGGAGGGGTGTCTTACGTGTTCCAGTTGCGGAGAAAGCAAATGCGGGTAAATGGAGTTGAGGAGTTGAGGAGTTGAGGAGTTGAGGAGTTTATGAGTTTATGTATATCCCCTCGCCAACACCTATTGGCAGGCCCAGTCCGTACCACACAAACAGCAACACAACCCACATGACAAAAAGGATAACGGCATATGGAATGAGCAATGAAATAATGGTGCCTATGCCTATAGTTTTGTTGTATTTATGTACCCATCCCAGCAGCAATGGGAAATAGACATAGAGCGGACTGACACAGTTTGTGATGGAGTCTCCGACACGGTACATAAGTTGAACGAACGCCGGGTTATAATTCAGCTGTGCCAGCATGGGAATAAAAATGGGCGCAAATATGGCCCATTTTGCTGATCCGCTTCCCAGAAATATATTCAACACGGCAATCAGGATCATAAACAGGGTAAACATGACTGGTCCGGTGAGGCCGGTCGACTTAAGCACTTCAGCGCCTCCAATAGCCAGTATGGTATCCAGGTTTGACCAGCTAAACAAATTGATAAACTGCGCTACAACAAGCATCAGAACGATATAGCCCGATAATTCCTTCATCCCGTGTTCCATCTGACGGAGCACATCATTGGGAGCTTTAATGGCCCCGGTGGCCTTCCCATAAAAATAGCCGGGAATGGCAAAAAAGAAGAATAGTATAGGTATCAGACCACGAAGGAATGGAGATGGAACAATCCCCCCAGTAACCTGATTTCTTAGCGGGGCTCCTTCAGGGGCTACCAGCAAAATGATCAATACAGAATATATAAGCAGAGAGAGTCCGGCATGTTTCAAGCCCTTTCTCTCCGATGGGCTTAGGGAGCCATCACTTACCTGGATGTCGGTACCGGCAGATAATAGTTCAAATTTTTGACATCGTGGGATGGTAAAGCGGTACACGATGAAAGCACCTCCTATTCCAAGTAAAAAAGTAGAGGCAATCATAAAATACCAGTTTGCCGTAGCGCTTACCTCAATGGCCTGCGGCATTTGTTGGGTTACCTGGGTGCTGATACCAGCCAGAAGCACATCGGTTCCTGCGATAAAGAAGTTGGCTGTAAACCCGGCGGTGGCACCGGCATATCCGGCAATCAACCCGGCAATTGGATTCAGCCCCATCTGTGTAAATATCAGGGCAGCGATGGGAGGAACAATAACAATGCCGGCATCCGAACCAATATTCCCACAAGCACCAATGATAAAGATCACGGGCATAACTATTTTTTTGGGGACAGAGAATGCTACCGTTCGTAAGGCTACTGCCAATAAGCCACTTTGCTCGGCTATTGATACACCCATAAGCATGACCAGAACCAATCCGAAAGGGGCAAAATGAGCAAAGTTGGTTACCATCTCCTCCACAAATCGTCGCAGCCCATCGCCGGAGATCAGGTTTTGTGCTTTCACCAGCTGACCGGTATCGGGATGTAATGCACTCACCCCCATCATGGCAGTAACGGCACTCAGAACAACGATAAAAACACAGATCCAGACAAACATCCAGAACGGATGTGGGAGCTTATTACCTGCTACTTCGATCCAACGCAGCAATCCTTTTGATTCACCATTAATCTTCATCCTTCTCTTCTTCTTCGTAGGCTTTAAGAAGTTGATCTTGCACATCAGACGGAACCTGCTGATACTCTGCATACTTCATCGCATAAGTGGCACGTCCGCTGGTTAATGAACTCAGGCTGGTGGAATAGCGATTCATTTCTGCCAATGGCACTTTTGCTTTGATAATCTGATAACCACCTTCGCTATCCATACCCATAATCAAGGCACGACGTCCCTGCAGATCAGTCATCACGTCGCCCATTTTATCTTCCGGCACCATTACCTCCACATCGTATATAGGCTCGAGAATCTTGGGAGCTGCATTTTTAAACGCCTCTCTGAAAGCATTACGGCCTGCCAGTTTAAAAGAAATTTCGTTGGAATCGACAGGGTGCATTTTTCCGTCATACACATTTACAATGATGTCTCGGGCATATGAGCCTGTAAGTGGGCCTTCCTCCATTTTTTCCATAATTCCTTTGAGAATAGCCGGCAAAAAACGGGCGTCGATAGCACCACCTACGATACAGTTATGGAATATCAACTTGCCACCCCATGCCAGGGCGACCTCATCCTTACCACGAATGGGAAACTCAGTCTGGTCGGGTCTGCCTTCAATATGTGGTTCTATCATCATGTGAACCTCCCCGAACTGTCCGGCACCACCTGATTGTTTTTTATGACGGTATGTGGATTTTGCAGACTTGGTTATGGTTTCCCTGTAAGGAATCTTGGGAGCATAATATTCGACCTCAACCTTGTTAAGGTTCTCGATCATCCATTTGGCAACATTCAGGTGCATCTCACCCTGACCAGAGAAAATGACCTGCTTCAGTTCTTTTGAATGTTCAAAAACCAAAGTAGGATCAATATTATTCAAATCTTTAAGAAGTGTAGCCAGTTTTTCATCGTCTGAAGAACTCTTGGCCTTGACAGCAGTACGGTATTTGGGGTCTGGATAGTCGATCGGAGAGACCTTAACACCCTGGTTTTTGGAGGATGTAAGGGTGTTGTTGGTATTCGTATCTTTAAGTTTTATTGTGGCTGCAATATCACCCGGACATACTTTCTCCACCTTCTGACGGTTCTTACCTGCAACGGCAAACAACTGAGATAGTCTCTCCTTGGATCCTGTATTTGCATTTAGCAGGTCAATAGCTTCTGTTATGATTCCATCATACACTTTGAAAAATGAGATCTCACCCAGGTGAGGTTCAACAGCAGTTTTGAACACAAAAGCCACCTGAGGATTATTTTCTTGCATAGCAAGATCATTGCCTTCTGCAGTTTTCGTGGAAGCAACTTCAAGTGGCGACGGAAGGTTCTCAATAACGAATTCCATGAAACGGTTTACACCCTGGTTGTGTTTCCCTGACACACACAATATCGGGAACATGGTGCGTGTTGCAATCCCTTGATTGATACCTTTAGCCAGTTCTTCATCAGACAAAGTGCCATTTTCGAAAAACGCTTCCATCAAGGCCTCTTCACTTTCGGCAGCTGCTTCGATGATCGCATTGCGGTACTCTTCCGCCTTTTCCATTTCAGCCTCAGGAATATCAAGAATCTGGGGGGTTCCGCCACCGGAAGGAAACTTAAACATCTTCATTTTTAACACATCAACAATGCTATCGAAACCTATACCCGGATTTAATGGATACTGGGCAATAATCGCTTTTTCGCCAAACTGAGTTTTTATCTGGCGAACCGATTCATCAAAATTTGCCTTCTCGTGCTCTACCTGATTAATAAGGAAGACAGCAGGCTTTTCCAATCGGGTAATGCTCCTCCAGGTGATCTCCGTTCCTACCTCAACACCATTCTGGGCATTAATCATCATAATCATTGTGTCGGCAACCTTCATCCCGGCAAGTACCTCTCCGATAAAATCATCAAAACCCGGGCAATCAATAATATTGATCTTCTTTCCGGCATATTCGGCATACAAAACAGTAGAAAAAACGGATGCCTGTCGCTCCAGTTCAATCTCACGGTAATCTGACACAGAATTCTTATCGTCAACAGATCCGCGCCTGTTTATCACTCCTCCTTCAAACAACATGGCTTCAGCAAGCGTGGTTTTTCCGGATTTTGCCCCCCCAATCAGGGCAATGTTCTTAATTTCATTCGTTTGGTATACTTTCATAGCTACAAGTTCAAGTTTTGGCGTACATAATTTTAAGGTGGCTAAATTATAAAAAAAACTGCCACATGACGATAAAAATCAATCTAAATTTATAAAAATGAAGTGGTTTAATCAGAAAAGCGTATCATCTTCATGAAAACCTCCCGTCTTGCTTCAATATCCTGGCTGTTTATCTCCAGCAAACTTTGCGTTCCGAAATTCCCAACTGTGAAACTGGCTGCCACCGTGCCGTAAACCAGCGCCCTTTTCAGTGTTTCGAATGAGGTATCATCTGCCTTTGACACGTACCCCATAAAGCCACCCGCGAAGGTATCACCGGCCCCGGTAGGGTCTACCACATTCTCCAACAATAATGCCGGAGCGTAAAACACCTCATTCTCTGAAAAAAGTATGGCACCGTGCTCTCCCTTTTTCACGATCAAAAAACGGGGGCCCATCTTCATAATCTTAGCTGCCGCTTTAACCAGGGAGTATTCACCTGATAGCTGCCGGGCCTCTTCATCATTGATGGCAAGAATATCCACCATGCCTATAACATCCAGGAGATCATCCATGGCAGTATCCATCCAAAAATTCATGGTATCCATGCAAATCAATGCCGGACGATGTGGAAGCTGGCCTATCACCTTTCTTTGAATAGACGGGGTAAGGTTGCCCAGCATCAGATAGCGACTATTCAGATATGAGTCAGGCAACACCGGATCAAAACCGGCCAACACATTCAAATCTGTGGTTAGGGTGTCACGAACATTCATATTTGTATGATACCTGCCTTCCCAAAAAAATGTTTTGCCATCAGGAACCACCTTTATCCCTTCAATGTCGATGTGTCTATCCGTAAACAGCTTCAGGTATGAGGCTGGAAAGTCACCGCCTACAACTGAAACAAGCTTAATATCATCCGTGAACAAACTTGCTGCAAGCCCCACATAAGTACCTGCACCACCAAGAATTTTGTCTGTTTTCCCAAAAGGAGTTTCTATTTTATCGAATGCAACAGAGCCAACTACCAATAAACTCACAATAAAAAGATTTTAAGTTAACCCCGGAATGGTCATTCGAAAAAATGTTCCGGAGCGAAAATTCCAACAACGAACCTTGGTTAAATAGTAAATCATTATTTTAGCATGACAGCAAGCCTGGCCACCCGTTCGCCCAGCCCCCTTGCCTTGTCCAAAAAAGCAGAATGAACTCCTTCTTCATTGTCAAAAGGGTACTCCGACACAATGGCTGATGCGCCAAACGGTGATTTCCAGTCGGGACCTCCCACAACAACCATTCCAAATATAAGCATCGACTGTAAGATGTTCATTTGGGTGATCTCCTCACCAGCCGACATCCCACCTGCCGTCACAAACGCTGCGCCGATCTTATCTTTTAATGGCTGTCCCTGAAAAGGCCAATCAGAAATAAATTGCTGTACCTCTGGTGAGACATTTGCATTATAGACCGGACTTCCAACAATAATAGCATCTGCAGCAAGCAAGTCAGGAGTCGTGGTCTTATCAACCGTTTTCATGATCACAGTAACCCCTTCAACCACCCTTGCACCCTCTGCAACTGCTTCTGCCATAGCCGCGGTATTACCAGTCTTACTGTGATAGGAGATTAAAACCGTTACCTGACCCACCAAGGCATTATTTGCAAGTAAAGTAACAGCTACTGCGAACAACATTACGGCAACTTTCATGTGTTTATTTTTTTCCCTTTGACCTTCGACCTTCGACCTTTGACCCCCATGAAAAACAATCATGCGTCTGTGTGTCAAAGTGTTTGTCATGGGTATTTCATGTGTTTAAAATTGTCTGAATGTCTGAATGTCGAAAAGTCAAAAAAAAGGGGAAATCTTTTAATCATGCGTCTGTGTGTCAATGCGTTTATCATAGACGTGTCATGTGTTTGATTATTTAAATCTTATTCTACGGTAACTGACTTAGCCAGGTTTCTGGGCTGGTCAACATTGCAGCCCCTTAATACAGCAATATGATATGACAGTAATTGCAAGGGGATGGTAGCAACTATAGGGACAAATATTTCATCAGTTTCAGGAATTTCGATTACATAATCAGCCATTTGGCGAACCGTAGTGTCGCCTTGTGTTATCAGGGCAATGATAACCCCTTTACGTGCTTTTACTTCCTGAATGTTACTAACGACCTTTTCGTAACTGCCTTTTTTTGTAGCTATGACCACCACGGGCATATTTTCGTCGATCAGGGCTATGGGGCCATGTTTCATCTCTGCAGCGGGGTAACCTTCAGCATGGATGTATGAAATCTCCTTTAGTTTCAAAGCACCTTCCAGGGCCACAGGGAAATTATATCCCCGTCCAAGATACAAGAAGTTCCTGGCGTTAAAAAAAATGTGTGATAATTCTTCAATCTGTTGATTAACCTCGAGTGTTTTCTCAAGTTTTTCCGGAATTGATTCAAGCTCATTGATCAGTTGATGAAACCTTGGTTTGGGAATGGTTCCCTTTTTGTCGGCTACCGACAAGGCCATCAGGGCGAGTACGACCACCTGGGCGGTAAAGGCTTTTGTTGATGCCACGCCAATTTCCGGGCCGGCATGTGTATATGACCCCGCATGAGTTGCCCGCGCTATAGAGGAGCCAACCACATTGCATATTCCTATAATGATTGCACCCTTGGCTTTGGCAAGCTCAACAGCGGCGAGTGTATCAGCGGTTTCTCCCGACTGGCTGATGGCAATAACTATATCACCCTCGTATATGATAGGATTCCGGTACCTGAACTCTGAAGCATATTCTACCTCTACAGGAATCCTTGTCAGGTCTTCAAAAAGACATTCTCCAACCAGTCCGGCATGCCAGGAAGTACCACATGCCACGATGATAATCCGCCTGGCATTCACAAAAGCCTGCTGATAGTCGATGATGCCTCCGAGCGCCACAACACCTTTAGATGCATTAAGCCGGCCCCTCATACTATCTTTTACGCTTCTGGGTTGTTCGTATATCTCCTTTAGCATGAAATGGGGAAAGCCTTCTTTTTCAATGGCAGAGAGCTGCATTTCCAGATGATGAATATATGGTGTTTTCTCCTGGTTTCTGATGGTTTTGATTTTCAAACGACCTTGCCTGGGTATAACCGCCATTTCTTCCTCATCAAGGTATACCACGTTTTTCGTATATTCTACTATCGGGGAAGCATCAGAAGCAATAAAGAATTCATTCTTGCCGATGCCAATCACCAGCGGACTGCCTTTCTTTGCGGCGATCAACATGTCTGGATTGTCTTTTGATACCAGCACAATGGCATAAGCACCTATCACGTGGTTCAGTGCAATTCTTACGGCTTCTGTAAGGTCCACACCCTCTTGAAGTTTGGTTTCCTCTATCAAATGGATGAGTACTTCTGTATCGGTATTGCTCCTGAAATGATACCCACGATTAATCAGCTCTTTTTTCAGTGAGGCATAATTCTCAATGATCCCATTATGAATTAATGCCATGTTGCCAGAAGTGCTGCAATGAGGATGAGCATTTGAATCGTTTGGTTCACCATGGGTTGCCCAGCGCGTATGTCCTATGCCAATGTTTCCTGACAGGTTATTCCCCTTGATCTTGTCTTCCAGATCAGAGACCTTTCCACTGGTTTTGTACAACCGTAAAGATCCGTCCAACAGAGCAATACCGGCACTGTCATACCCTCGATACTCAAGTCGGTGCAAACCCTTAATTAATATGGGATATGCTTCCCTGGGCCCTATATAACCAACAATGCCACACATGCTTTTAATACGTTAGATTGAATCAGGATACTTTACTCGAAAACAGTGTAAACAATCTCAAGCCACATGGCGTCATTGGAGCGCCCCGGTCCATTAATAACGACACGTTCTGCTCCTTCAGCACCTCCGGCAACCCTTAACACCATCCCGTAATCTGAAATTCTTCCGTCAAGCAGACCTTGCAAATAACGGGTAATATTAAACTTATAGTGTTGGTCTGCTTCTGAATAAACACCCCCAAAGTAAGCTTCACCAAGAAACATGTCAGACAAGAATTCCATTCTCCCTTGCTCATTCAGGCGGTGAAGTATCAACTGTCGGGCTTCCGGAAATAATTCATCGGAAAAATCAGTTGCAACAGGCATGATGATACTGGCTTTATTGATGATGAGCCCCGGCAATTTTTTCAGCTCATCCAGATATGGCAAAGTAATTTTCGATCGCAATTTACCCATAGACTGTAAAAAAAGCAAACTGTCACCATATTCGGCTGGGTTTTGTGCGCCAAGTTGGTCGAGCAAAAATTGATTTGCTCCCTCAAAACCAAAATCTTTAAAGTAGCTGAAACGTTTTGCAAATTCACTGATGTAGAAATCATGTTGTGTTGCCGTTTCATCACCATCCCGGTAATACAATCGCAGACGGGTATAAAAGGAGTACATATTGACATTAAAGATGGATCCAAAGCCGTTAATTTCATCATCTACGCTAATATACAAACCCTTAAAATAATCGAGAAAACTTGGGATATCGCGAAAAGCGTCCGTTCCGTTGGCATCAATAATTTTTTGTCCGAACACATCATCAAGCCTGATTGAGAAGTGGGGCGCCACAACAACCGAATCAACGAGCACACTGTCTTGAGGAGCAGGTCTTAACAATTTTTGACCGATATGGTTGTCGTAGTGCGGAACAAACAAATTGGAATGTAAGGTATCATTGTCAGGAATTGATTCACTAAGTTCGTATACCCTGAGTGTTTGAATTGTTTGAAGCTGTCCGTAATACTTTCCGGTATAGCCCAGGTATAAAACCACAGAGTCTAACTGAGGATCAGAACCCAGAGAAAAATCATTTCCTGGCAAGCGAAACTCTGTGAAAATTTCAGACTTAACCTTGCCAAATACCGGATCATTCATTACTCCAAGTATATGTTGGTTGGAAAAACTCGTGATAACACTATCAGAAAGAGTGGTGTAAGCCTTCAGTGAAATGGTATCGGTGGTACTGAAAGAAGCCTTGTTATTGATCAGGTTTAAGCCTACTTCATCGGGTTCTGAGCACCCAAAAAATCCGATAAACAAAAAGATGATGATTGACAGGGTGTTCCTCCGTTCTAAAAAACCCCCGTGGAAACGGGAGAAGTTGATTGCTTTCAAAATAAATGAAATTTTATACGACAAAACCAATATGATATATGCCTTCAAAAAAAACAGGCTTATGAACTGAACGCAAAATTAAAAGAATTTATTCTGTAAATACAGATTCCTTGACTAAAACTTCATCATAAAAAACGTTATAGGCATCAACATAGGTTTCTTTATCATGAAATTCGAGAAATGGTTTGCCGCTTTCCCTGACATATTCTTCCAGCTCAGGATCAATATCACGATCGCCAAAAATGATACCATCTGAATAGTCAACAGCAGCTTTACTGATAGACAGATACGATGGGTCTACATATTTTTTCAATGCCTGCTCCGGGATGTCTTTATACTTCATCTTCCTGGCAAGATCTTTGTCTAAAGGCTCAACAAACGTGTCATTGTATATGGAGTATACGACCTTTGAGTCTGTGAATAGAGGGTTGTCGCGGAAAGCAACCTTGAGATAAAAAGGCATCAGGCTAGTGAACCAACCATTGCAATGCACGATATCGGGAGCCCATCCAAGTTTTTTAACAGTTTCTATAACGCCGCGGACAAAAAATATGGCACGTTCGTCATTATCTGCAAAACATTTACCATTCTTCCCGGCTAAAGTAAATTTTCTTTGGAAATAATCTTCGTTATCAATGAAATAAATTTGCATTCGTGCCGATTGAATTGATGCAACCTTGATAATTAAAGGATGGTCTGCATTGTCTATTACCAGATTCATCCCGGAAAGTCTGATCACTTCGTGCAACTGGTTGCGCCTTTCATTGATACAGCCGTAACGGGGCATAAAAGTACGGATTTCCTTTCCCTTTTCCTGAATGCCCTGAGGTAAATATCTCCCAATTTGCCCCATATGTGTTTCTTTCAGATAAGGAGTGATCTCTTGCTGAACAAAAAGAACCTTTGGCTTTTCCATATATATAATTTATTGAATATTTTAAAAATAATATGCAAAAGTACGATTTTTTTTGCTCATTTTCAAATATTCATTATAGCTTTGCGGATTTGTTTGTCTCTTTTTAAGCCTGATCTTTCATACATATACAGTTAAAAACTAATATCTTATCAAACCAACGAAAACTAAATCCAGACTAAATCAAAATGGGTAATAACTCTGGCCAGCTTCCGGGAAAACGGTCTTATCGTTATTTGAAGGTTATACTATCATTGGCGTTTGGAATCTTCCTGCTGTGGTTGATAAGCAGGGATCAGGACTTTGAATTGATATTCAATGAGGTACGTGAGGCAAACTATTTTTGGATCATACTTGCAGCAGTTTTTGCAGCCATGAGCCATCTTTTACGTGCCCTCAGGTGGAATGTCCTTGTAAACTCTCTCGGATATAATGCCAACACCTGGCAATCATTTAACGCGGTGATGATCGGCTATCTCTCAAACCTGGCAGTCCCCAGACTAGGCGAAATAACCCGTTGCGTAATGCTGGGAAGGCTTACCAAAGCACCCATAAATTCACTCTTTGGAACCGTAGTAGCAGAAAGGGTGTTCGACATGTTCACCCTAATGGCAATCCTCGCCCTGACCATAGCTTTTCAGTATGAATTTCTTAAAAGTTTCCTGTATCGATTCTTTGTCTCTCCTCTGATGATTATGGAAACCAAAGGCTGGTGGTACCTGATGGTCATTCTGTTTATGGCCATCATCTTGCTAACTGCTGCTTTTTTATTTATAAAACGAAAGTTGTCGACTTCCGAATCAGGAGGGTTCTATTACAAGCTCAAACGACAGGTAACCGGATTGAAAAATGGCATGCTTACCATCTGGACCATAAAAAGGAAGGTTCTGTTTATCTTCTACAGCATACTTATCTGGATGTGCTATCTGCTTACAGTCTACTTTTGTTTTTTTGCCATCGAGGCCACCGCACACCTTTCCATTCAGGCTGCTGTCACCTTATTGGCTGTAGGCAGCCTCGGCATCGTTGCTCCGGTGCCTGGCGGTATAGGCACCTACCATTTCCTTACCATACTCACCCTTACTGAATTATATGGTATTGTAAGTGAACCTGCTACATCATACGCCTATATCTCTCATGCAATACAAACCCTGGTGATTATCATCATTGGTTCTGCGGCCTGGTTTTCAATCTCATTTCAAAAAAAAACCGGCAACATCAGCCATGTATGACATACGTTCATGGCTCCTTGATGAACAACATGGTTTTAATAAACGTTTAACAACAAAATATTCTATTGTGCAAATACGGTAAGTTCCCATGTCAACAAAAGCTGAAATCATACAATCAAAAATATTTGCACCTGAAGACTATCTGAAGTTTAGAAAAACCTTGAGCTACTGGCAAATTAAAGACAAGAAGCTGGTGTTTACCAACGGCTGTTTCGACATTCTTCATATGGGACATATTGATTATCTGTCTAAAGCGGCAGATTTTGGACATGTTTTGATCGTCGGATTAAACACAGATGCTTCTGTGCGAAAAATCAAAGGAGCCAACAGGCCGGTCAACGACCAGAATGCCAGAGCTGCTTTGTTGGCATCGCTTTTTTTTGTTGATGCAGTTGTCATGTTCGACCAGGACACCCCTTATGAACTGATTAAGGAAGTGCAGCCTGATTTTTTGGTAAAGGGGAGCGACTACAAGGAAGAAGAAATAGTTGGATATGACATCGTTCGATCCAAAAACGGTAAGGTTATTGCTATAGATTTGCTGGAAGGATACTCCACCACAAGCATCATAAAAAAACTGATTATTTGATATGACAAAGGCTCCTCATAAATTCCCCTCACTAAAAATTTACCTTCCGATACTCTTCGCTATCGTGTTGCTTTCAGGAATATACCTGGGCCTGCAGCTTCGTAGTACCCAGAGCGGACAGTCAGAAAAGAGTTTTTTTTCCATAGGCTTTGACCGGTATGACAAAATCAATGATATCATCAATTATATTTACGACTCATATGTTGACAGTGTTTCCCGTGTTGAACTGACCGAGGAGGTCATTCAAACCATGTTGCAGAACCTGGATCCACATTCGGCTTACATCCCAGCTTCAGACTTCAGAGAGTTAAACGACCCCCTGATGGGCAGTTTCGAGGGTATCGGCATCGAGTTTAACATGATCAACGACACGGTAGTGGTAATCAGCCCTATCGCCGGCGGTCCCAGTGAAAAGGCAGGTATTATGCCCGGCGACCGAATCATTTCCGTAGAGTCAGAACCTATAGCAGGGGTTAAGAAATCTACCACAGAGGTTGTTTCATTGTTGAAGGGTAAAAAGGGAACCGAGGTACATGTCGATGTGATGCGCAGGGGAGTAAATGAACCGTTGCAATTTAAATTAATTCGCGATAAAATACCATCATATAGTCTTGATATCGCATATATGATTGACGACCAAACAGGCTATATCAGACTCAACAAATTTGCGGCTACCACCCATCAGGAGTTTCTTTCTGCACTAAACCGACTGAAACAGGAGGGCATGGAACAAATGATTCTGGACCTTCGCGATAATGGTGGAGGATTTCTGGAAGCAGCCATTAATATTGCCGACGAACTTCTTGAATCTCAACAGCTAATCGTATATACAGACGGGCGGCAACGTCCGCGAACCTATGCCTATGCCAGAAGAAGCGGAGGGTTCGAGAGCCAGCCACTTATCATTCTTATAAACGAGTGGTCGGCGTCAGCCAGTGAAATTATTGCAGGAGCGGTGCAGGATAATGACAGAGGCCTGGTAATTGGAAGACGTTCTTTTGGCAAGGGATTGGTTCAGGAGCAGGTTCAACTGGCTGACGGATCAGCATTGCGCCTCACGGTAGCACGGTATTATACGCCGACCGGCCGGAGTATCCAAAAACCTTATGACAATGGCCAGGAAGAGTATTATGGCGATTTTATGCAACGGCTCCTTGATGGCGAACTGGAAGATCCGGACAACATTCAATTCAACGACTCCCTGAAATACGAAACCCCCGGAGGCAGGATAGTTTATGGAGGAGGCGGAATCATGCCCGATATCTTCATCCCATTAGAAACAGGAGGACAAACGACATTTTTTAACCAGACTGCCAATCGCGGACTAATCTATCGATTCGCGTTTGATCATGCAGATCAGAACAGGTCATTGATAACACAAAGATACAATGATGCCCGGCACTTTGTTAACAGCTTCTCTGTCGACGCAGCACTATACCGCCAGTTTCTTGACTTCGTCGAGGAACAAGGGATTAACACCCGGACAACCAACCGGTCAGCCAGCGATCCTATGATCAAAAACCACCTAAAAGCATATATTGGCCGCAACATCTTCGGTGGTGAAGCCTTTTTCCCGGTGTTAAACACCAACGATCCCGCTCTGCAAAGAGCCCTGGAAGCCTTTGAGAACTACCAGGTCATCACAACCCACGCCAGCGCAGAATAAGATGCCGAAATAGAAAACACTTTGTGTAAATGAGAGTCATTCCGTTTTTAGGCTGTCGATCGGATTGGCTCTGGACGCTGCCCAAGCATGGGAAAAGGCAGCCAATGTGCCGATGATGGCAGATAAGGTACCTGCCAGCAGAAACAAATACCAATAATCGGTGATGTTTATTCTGAAGGCAAAGTTTTCCTGCCAGCGCGTCACAACATATGCAGCCACAGGCCAGGCAATCAGGCAGCCAATGAGTATCAATTGCCACAAGTCACGAAAAAGGATTGCCATTATCTGGGGCATGGAAGCCCCTAGGGTTTTTCTAATCCCTATTTCCTTTATTCTTTTTTGGATGGTAAAGGAAGTCAGGGCAAACAACCCCATGAACGAAATAATGATGGCAATGATGGCCGCAGCAAAGGTGAGTTTATTTATATGTTCCTCACGACGGTACATCTGGGCAAATACGTCATCCACAAAAAAATACTCAAATGAATAATTGGGATCAGCCTCTTCCAACCGTTGTTTTATCCAGTCCATGGTTTGACCCGAGTTTTCCGGATACATACGAATATTGATGCGTGAAATCCACGGTTCATACATGGTAAATGCCAGGGGATCAATGGCGTTATGCAGGGATTGATAGTTAAAGTCGGCCACCACACCAATTACTTTGCCGGTATGCTGCCAAACGACAATCTCCTCACCTATGGGGTTCTCCAACCCCAGTTGCCGAACAGCCGTCTCATTAAGGATAATGGCAGCTGTGTCTGTCATCATCTCCGGGTCAAAGTCACGTCCTTTCACAACGCGTATGCCAAAGGTTTCCAGGTAGCCATGCTGGATGCGGTTCTCATATATCATGATGGACGCTTCCGGGGCATCGGTCGATCTGCGTCCGTTTTGAAGGCTGAAGCTTTCTCCTGCCACATCCTGAGATGCGCTCACATGCGTGATATTGGGATGCTGCATCAATTCTGACCTTAGTACCGGATATGCCTGCCTGATATTTTGTGTAATTCCACGCACAGACAAAACATTTTCCCTGTCAAATCCAAGGTCTTTATGCTTCATATAATGCACCTGGCGGTTTAGCAAAAATACTGCAGTGATAAGGAAGATGGATATGCTAAACTGAAAAATAACCAACACCTTACGAATAAACTGACTGGCATGTGAACTCCGGGTAAGTCCCTTCAGCACCACAATAGGTTGAAAACCTGACAGGTATAATGCGGGATACATTCCTGCAATGATGCCTGTTAACAGCACGACAAGTATGACGCTTAACAGCATAAGTGGCTTGTGCCAGTATTCGAGTCTAAGGGTCTCATCCAGAAAAAACGAAAACTCTTTAATTATCAATTCATTGATCATCAAAGAGATCAGAAATGCAAAGAAAGCAACCAATACAGATTCACCAATAAACTGCAAGATAAGGTCTTTGCGGAATGCACCCAAAACCTTTCGCATGCCTATTTCGCGCATGCGTTTCTCTGATTGTGCTGTTACAAGGTTAATAAAGTTAAAAACTGCGATGGCAATAACAGCCAATGCCAGAAACGCAAACACATACACATGCCTGATGTCGCCTGTGATGGCTGAATCAAAGCTGAAGTTTGAGTGCAGGTAGATCCGTTTCATAGGCTGAAGGCTATGAGTGCCCGATATTCCCAGTGGCTCAAACCGTAATTTCAGATGGTAGTCGGCGGTGGTTATGACTTTTTGATGGAAAAGGTCTGTGTCAGCATCTTCTCGTTTCAAAAGGTAGGTAGGGAAAGAGATTCCGCTGCGTGTAACAATATTGTAGTCAGGCCTTTCAAGTGTATGGAAGGCGGCCAGTATATCAAAACGAAGATGAGAATTGGCTGGGGGGTCAGGCATCAAACCGGTAATCCTGTAATCCTGTCCCCTGATCCTGATGGTTTGATTGAGCGGATCCTGACCTGAAAAATATTTTTCGGCAGTGGTATTGGTGATAATTGCACTGTAAGGTTCCGTCAGGGCTAATTGTGGATTTCCCTGTGAAAGACCGAAGGTAAATATGCTAAAAAAATTAGAGTCAACCCAAAGCACCTGGTCGTTTGTAAAACGACTATCATCAACAATTACCTCTACCACTCCCCAGTTATATACCCGGCACACTTCTTCCACCTCAGGCACCTCTTCGGCAATTCGCGAAGCTATCTCTCCTGAGGTAAAGGCAGCAGTGATCCCCTTGCCATCAGCCATTAAACCTTCCAGGGTAAGACGGAAGACCCTGTCGGATTTCTCGTGGAATGTATCAAAACTCAACTGATGAACCACAAAGATCATCATCAGAACAGACACAGAGAAGCCCATGCCCAGCCCGATAATGTTTATGACCGTATGGGTTCTGTTTTTCAAAAGAATACGCCAGGCAATCTTAAGATAATTAAAGTTCATGGGTTGCGATTTAAGTTCCTTTATCCAAGTTTATGCCATGTTTTCTATTATGTTGATAGTTAGCTACATTTTGGATTTCATTGCTATATGGGATGATTTTAGGGTGTTCGTATTCGGTCAGTGCAGTGAGCGGAGGCGGACAGTTACCAAGGCCTCCATGAGCAACAATGAATATACATATTTTATGCTTACTTTTACCAATGGCATCTAATAACGAAACATTTCCCAACTATAAAACCATGCCTCATCCGCTGAGAGAGGTTATACTAAAAGCACTTTCCTTTTATCCGGAATTGGTTGACATAAAAATCGAGTTTAAAATCAATGATAATATCCGCAAATCTGTCATGCAGGCGCAACCCAGATTCACCAGCATGCTTGGAAGACGTAAGTGGAGGTCATATATAATAAAAATCAGTAAATGTTTTGAATTAAAAGGTAAGAAAATACCCATCCATGATCTGCCGGAAGATGTGTTGATAGGCTGGATAGGCCATGAACTGGGACACATCATGGATTATATGAGACGGAATACCTGGTCAATGATACTTTTTGGCATCGGGTACTACACGTCAAAAAGTTTCATCATCGCAGCAGAACGGGTTGCAGATACATATGCCGTAAATCAGGGATTGGGCGACTATATTCTGGCAACTAAAGATTTCATACTCCACCAGGCCGGCATGCCTGAACCTTATATTCAACGTATTCTAAAACTATACATGCCTCCGGAAGAAATCATGCTGATGTTAGAGAATAAACTACCGGAAAACGGTTAAGCCAATGTTTCAGCCACAAATTTTTCCCATTCTTTAAAGTCCTGCTCCTTCATTACTTTGGGAAATTTTACCTGGCCACCTTTTTGTTTGGTTTCTTCTGTCCATTGCTGAAAAACAACATCGGGTACTACTTTTACTTCAACAGATTTAAGGGCTTTGGTCCGGGCAACCTTATAGTTTTTGTTGTTGCTTTTTAGATTGTCATCCAATTCGCGGGCAATATTTTTTGCATCCAGATCATGATTTCCGTCAACACCCAAATACCAACGATGTAAATATTCCCCTTCCTCCATAATTGCAGCAACGGTAAACTCTCTAATATTGATGTTATGTTTCCCTGATAATTCTTGAATGGCTTTGTTCATTTGGATTACAGACAGTTGCGAACCCACAACATTAAGAAAATGCTTGGTTCGCCCCGTTATTTTTATTTCGGCTCTCTGTTTATCAGTAAACATTACCGTATCTCCAATCATATAACGCCAGGCTCCTGCAACAGTACTGATAACCAAAACATAATCTATTCCTTCTTCGACCTCTTCAATCTTTAACGCCTTGGCGGTCTGTTTTATACTGCCGTCATCATCCATATTTTCGGCAACAAAAGACACAAATTCAAAGTAAATACCATTATCTGAAATCAGCGCCATAGCATCTGTATCCTTACGGATTTGCGTTGCCAGATATCCTTCGGATGCCAGGTAGGTATCAATTACGGTGATGGGTTTACCACACAACTTTTCGAAGCTTTTTTGATACGGCTCAAATGCAACGCCTCCGGAGGTAAATACGCTAAAGTTTGGCCATACCTCATGTATATTGCTTACCTTATTAAATTCAATAACCCTTTTTAGCATAAGCTCTATCCAGGATGGAATACCCGAGATGGTACCAATATTCCATTCTTTGGATTTCCTCGCTAATGCATCGACTTTTTCATCCCAATCATTGATGGAGGCAATGTCCTTCCCGGGCCGGTATATTCCTTCCAGGAAATCGGGAAGCTGGCTAACCGCAATACCGCTGATTTCCCCCTCATAATGATCATTTACCTTTTTCAGGTCTGTTGAACTTCCGAAAGCCAGAATTTCTGTTTCAAAGAAATCAGCAGGTAAATCAAAATCTGCCACGCCTTTGATTTGTTGTATACCTCCCCTTCTTATAGACGCCAACATATCATTAGTAACCGGAATGTGCTTTCTGGCACTGGTAGTGCCACTGGAAACAGCAAAATATGTCACTTTCCCCGGCCATGTGATATCCTCTCCGCCTTCAATTACTTTTTGCCACCAACGCTCCCTCATGCTATCATAACTGTGAAAAGGAACACTTTTGGCAAAAACATCTCTGGGATCAGACAATTGCAGCATTTTATGGAATTGGTAGTACTTGCCAAAAGCCGTTGGTTCAGCTGTTGCCAGTAAATCTTTCAACACCTTTATTTGCGCCTCCACTGGATCGGGGTTGGCAAAAATTTTGTCTGCCAGTTCAACAGATTTCTTTAAGATTTCTCCAATTAATGCCATATCTTAATTTTGATTAAGTTAAGCCAATGTAATATCCTAAAATCTAAAAAGATGAGACGATATTTTTTGAATTATAAATTTTTTTACCCTAAAGGCCAATCTCCGGGCCGATCTTTTTCATGGCACCCAAAGAAATTGTCACAAATTCATCAAGACTTAAACCGGCCTTTTCGCATTCCCTGATCGTATCCCGGTTCACAGAAGCGGCAAAAGCCTTTTCTTTCATGCGCTTTGTAATGGACTTGGGTTTTACACTGGCAACCTTTTTATCGGGATACACCAGGGCTGTTGCTGTAATCAAGCCCGTGATGGTTTCTCCGGCGGCCAGGGCATGATGAAAAGCAGTATGTCTTCTCTTCCCGTGGCCGGCAGCTTCATTGTGTAACATAATAGCATCAAGGATCTCCTGGTCAACACCATGCTTCTCTAATATCCTGGCCGTTTCGAGGGCGTGATGATGCATATCTCCCTCTGTTATTTCAACATCCAGGTCATGCAGCAGCCCCGCCAGACCCCATTTCTCAACATCTTCTCCCAGCCTGGCAGCCAGGTCGCGCATCACAGCCTCTGAGGCAAGACAGTGGGCAATCGTACGTTCATTTTTTACATGATCCCTTAATAACTCTATGGCTTTCTCTCTTTGCATATGGGAATTTTTTTTTCAAATATAATCAGGTTTGACATGTCTGCAAAACTTGTGCTAACCATACCCGCATTGAGCCTGCCTGCACGTCAAAATAATCAATGATCAGGGTCAGTGGCCTGGTATGGGGTAAGATCATATAGAGAATCCCTGAGTCTGACTGTTTCACGTATTCTGGTGATGCAGCGTCGGGCCTCTGTCAGGTTCAGCGACTGGTCGCCGTCAGAAACAGCCCGTTCAGGCACTTCATGTATCTCCATCAGCAGGCCGTCGGCACCCGCCATCACGGCGGCAAGCGCCATGGGTTCAACATACGCACGTACACCCACTCCATGCGATGGATCGACAAAAACCGGGAGGTGGCTTTTTTCCTTTAAATACGGAACGGCATTGAGATCGAGGGTGTTTCGGTATGCTGTTTCATAGGTTCTGATGCCACGCTCACAAAGAATGACCTTTTCATTGCCGTTAGAAAATATATACTCTGCCGAGGCAAGCAGCTCCTGCAATGTAGACGACATACCCCTTTTCAGCAACACTGGTTTATTAACTTTGCCAAGCTCATCAAGCAGGTTGAAGTTTTGTGAGTTACGGGTGCCAACCTGATAGATATCAATGTAGTCATGCATCTCTTCGACCTGTGATACCTGCATCACTTCACTAACAACCTTTATCCCATTGGCCTGGCAGTGTTTGTAAAAGAACTTTAGCCCCTCCAATCCGTGACCCCGGAAAGAATAGGGCGAGCTGCGTGGTTTGTACACGCCACCACGCATCAGGGCAACACCATTCTCTTTCAGAAAACCTACTATCCGGATTACCTGTTCCTCATCCTCAATAGAGCACGGCCCCATCCCAATGGTCAAATGATCCCTTGATATCACTATCCCATCGCCAAGAGGAATTTCGGTTGTCTGAACCTTCCACAGGCGCGACACCAGTTTGCTCTGGTCGGCAACCACATGAACATCTTTGATGCCATTCAGGTTTCCAATAATCCGGATGTCTACCTCCGCAGAGCCTACACAGATAACATAACGGCCATATTGGGTTACAACCTCAGAAGGTTTATATCCCAAGGATTTCACAACAGAAACTATCTCCTGAAAGTCCTTATCATTGCAATTGTCTTTTAGTTGGATAAGCATGGCGTATTGTCTGATTATTGTTTGCTGATTGAGTTAATTAATTCGTGGATGGCCTTTTGTTCATCACTGGTTTTTGCAAGCAGCTGCAGATAGGCTGTGCCGATAATAGCTCCCGAAGCATGATCCCAGGCATCCTGTAATGTCACCCGGTCATGTATGCCAAAGCCCACCACCACAGGGTGTGACAGCCGCATTTCCTTTAGCCTCTTTAAATAGGCAAGCTTTTGTTCACGGGCATTATCATTGGCACTACCTGTAGTTGACGCCGTACTAACGGCATAGATAAAGGCAGTACTCTCCCGGTCGATTTCACGGATTCTGTCTTCTTTTGTGGATGGGGTAATCAGAAATACAAAATGAAGGCCATAATCCCTAAATAGCTTTTTATACTGGCTGGTATATTCATGCATAGGCAGGTCAGGCAAGATGACACCCGACACCCCGGCATCCCGGGCCTTCTTGCAGAAGTCCTCCACACCATATTGCAATACCGGGTTCAGGTAACCCATAAGGATCAAAGGTGTGCGAAGCTTCCCCTTTAGTCTTTCCAGCTGCGTGAAAAGCAAATCCATAGTCATGCCGTTTCTGATAGCCACCGTGCTGGTTTGTTGTATAACCGGGCCATCTGCCAGGGGGTCTGAATAGGGGATGCCCACCTCTACAAAATCCACGCCAGCGTCTTGAAAAGATAGTAACACACCAGTGGTACTGTCTAAGGTGGGGAATCCGGCAGTAAAAAATATCGACAATAGGTTGTCTGACTTTTTGTCAAGTAGTTTTGTAAGTTCATTCATTGTTCAGGCAAAATAATGTTGAAAGCTAACCATATCTTTGTCGCCTCGTCCAGACAGGCTGATAACGACCACATCGGAGGGCTTGAATGTTTGTTTGTCAAGAATCGCCAGTGCGTGTGCCGACTCCAGTGCGGGTATAATGCCTTCCATACGGGTAAGCGACAAGGCGGCTTGCATGGCTTCATCATCGGTAACAGGCAGGTATAATGCCTGTTTGCTTTTGTGCAGCCACGCATGCAGGGGGCCAATACCCGGATAATCCAGTCCTGCTGAGATTGAATGAGCCTCCTCCACCTGTCCGTCGGAAGTTTGCATCAATATGGTTCTGGTGCCATGCAATATGCCCTCTGACCCTATCGAGATAGTCGCGGCGGTTTTTCCGGAATGAATGCCTTCTCCAGAAGCCTCTGCACCTATCAGTTTGGTGGTGCCATTACCGATAAAATGAAAGAAGGCACCAGCAGCATTACTGCCTCCGCCTACGCAGGCAATCACATAGTCAGGATCTTTCCGGCCTTCCTTTTCCAAAAGCTGGCTCATCATTTCCTGGCTGATGACAGCCTGTAGCCGGGCTACCAGATCGGGATAAGGATGAGGTCCAATGGTGGAGCCTATCAGGTAGTACGTATTGTCCGGATGGTTAATCCAATAACGGATGGCGTCATTGGTAGCATCTTTGAGTGTTTGGCTGCCGGAAGTAACCGGTATAACTTCGGCACCCAGCATATTCATCCGCAACACATTGAGCTCCTGGCGTTGGGTATCCTTTTTACCCATAAAAACGGTACAGGGAAGCTTTAACAAAGCGCATACCGTTGCGGTGGCCACCCCATGTTGTCCTGCCCCGGTTTCTGCAATGATGTGCTTTTTGCCCATTCGCTTCGCCAGCAATGCCTGACCAACAACGTTATTCAGCTTATGGGCCCCTGTATGGCAAAGGTCTTCGCGTTTCAGGTAGATCTTTGTCCCGTACTTTTCCGATAGGTTCGCGGCATAAAACAAAGGTGTAGGCCGTCCTACATAATCTTTTAACAAAGAAGCCAGCTCCGACCGATAGCTGTCGGTTCCCATGATTTTCAGGTAGGCATTTCTTAGCTCTTCAACGTTATCGTATAATAACTCTGGGATGTATGCACCTCCAAACGTGCCATAATACCCCAAATTGTCAGGATGTGAATTCATAATCGTATCTGCTTTATAAAGGTAGAAAGCAGTTCAGGGTCTTTGATCCCTGGTCTGGTTTCAAATCTACTATTAAGGTCTACTCCGGCAAAGGTCACAATGTTTTCGGCCAAACTGGTAATCAATGATGCATCTGCCGGTGAGATGCCACCACTTAGTATAAAAGGGGTACTTAGCTGATAGGCTTCCAGTATGGAGTGGTCAAACTTTTCACTGTTTCCCCCACGCTTTTTTCCTGCCTTGTCAAACAGAAACATATCGCACGTTCCCTCGTATTCCGGGAGATCATCCGGCAGTTCATCATCAACAGAAAAGGCCTTTATGACCATGCAATAATCTCCAAGTTCACTACAATAGGATGGGGGTTCCTCCCCATGTAACTGTACTGCCTGAAACCCATATTTATGGATCAGGTGGCGGGCTTGTTTCAGGTCATGATTTACCAATACCGCAACCTTGTCGATAGCTTTTGGCATATCTTTCAGCTTCAAGTTATCAATCTTAAAAGTGACATCACGAGGTGATGGCTCATAAAAGATGAACCCCATATACTCCGGCTGCAACCAGGCCAGCTTCATCATGTTCGATTGATCTGTAATTCCGCAAATTTTTATATGCATGGCACATGTTTTTTTAAACCACTGATGAATTGTTCACAAGCTTTTTGGGGACTGGCTTCTCTCATAAAATATTCGCCAATTAAAAACCCACAATAACCAGCCTCCCTGAGGGTAGCATAAATTTCAGGCGAGTCGATCCCACTCTCAGCAACTTTTACTACATTTTCTGGCAATTGCCTCACCAGCGAAATGGCATGTCCGGTATCTACTGAGAAATTTTTCAGGTTTCTGCTGTTAACCCCAACAATCCGGGCATCAGGGGGCAGCCTGTCAACACCATGTGTGTCATGCACCTCAAACAGCACTTCCATGTCTAATGAACGTGCCAGCCCGAACAATGTTTTTATCTCATTATCAGTAAGCACATCAACAATCAGTAAGATGGCATCAGCGCCAATGCTGCGCGACTCAATAACCTGGTATTCATCAACGATAAAATCCTTGCGAAGAATAGGGCAATAGTTGTTTTTTCGTGCCATGATCAGGTCATTTTTTGAGCCTCCAAAATAGGTGGTGTCGGTTAATACCGACAGTGCAGAGGCTCCGGCCTGCATGTATCCCAGGCATATCTGACCCGGATTGGCGAATTCATTGATCATCCCCTTAGATGGCGATTTTCTTTTAAACTCAGCGATAATCCCATGGAGATCCGGCCGGAGAATATATTTCTTCAGTGATACCGGTCTGGCCTGGAAGTAGATACTTCTTTCAAGTAGTTTTACCGGATAGAGTTCTTTTTGTCCGGCAACTTCCTGGCGTTTATGCGCGATAATCTTGTCAAGTATTGTCATGACTGATGTTGTATTAAACGTGTAAATGACTCCAGTGCTTTCCCTGACACCAGTGATTCTCTGGCCAAATCAACAGCATCTGTGAGGGTCAAATGGTTGTTGTAGCATTGTATTGCCAGGCCTGCATTGGCAAGAACGGCATTGGTCTGTTGAATTGTGCCTTTGTTTTTGAGTACATCCATAAACACCTCGGCAGCTTCGGCAACACTTTGTCCGCCGTAAAGCGATTCTGGTTTGTTATATGGCATCCTGAAGCTTTCAGGAGTCAGCAAATCTTCACCAAGGGGAGTGAACACCTTGATGGGCGAGGTTAATGATACTTCATCATATCCGTCAAGGCTGAATAAAACCACGTATTGCTTGTTTTCCCTTTGCAGCAGGTAGCTGAAAATACGACCCGCTTCAATACTAAAAACACCACTCATCTGGAATTTCGGACTGGCAGGATTGACCAGTGGTCCCAGTATATTGAAAAATGTTTTTACCCCCAGTTGTTTTCGCACACCCCCAACGGCTTTCAGTGCTGGATGAAACAACGGGGCGTGCATAAAACAAATATTGGAGATATCTACCTCACGCTTAAGCTTATCGCCGTCATGTGAGAAGCGGTAGCCATAGTATTCCATCACGTTTGATGACCCCGAAGAAGATGATATCCCATAGTTTCCATGCTTGGCAACAGGTATTCCGGCACCGGCAATTATGAAGGCTGTCAGGGTAGAGATATTGAATGTGTCTTTCCCGTCACCACCTGTCCCACATACGTCAATGGCCTGTCCGTCGAGGATGTTAACCTTATGTGCAAGTTCAAGTATGGCATCGCGGAAGCCAAGCAACTCTTCCAGACTGATGCTGCGCATAATAAACGCAGACAATACCGCTGCTTTCTGTGCGTCATTGACATCACCATTGGCAATTCCATGCATCAGCACCCCTGCTTCAGCCCTGTTTAACTGCTGAGATTCCAACAGCTTGATTAGAATTTCTTTCATATGTTTATAAATGTGTTGATTTGTTGATTTGTTGATCTGTTGATCTGTTGATGAGTTGAGGAGTTGAGGAGTCTGAAGGTCTGAAAGTTAAATAAATATCCTTCTTCCTCAGTGCTCCTTTCTCAGCGCTCCTTTCTCCTTTTTCAGTGCTCAGTGCTTATAATCATTTCAACTTTTCAACTTCTCAACTTCTCAACTAAATTTTAGCCAGCCAATTCATGATCATCCGTTTACCATCGGGGGTAAGTATTGATTCCGGATGAAACTGCACCCCGCAAATATCCCATTCTTTATGACTGATCGCCATGATCCTGCCTTCATCATCATAGGCATCAACCTGTAAACAATCCGGGAAGCCGTTCTTGTCTGCAATCCATGAATGATACCGTCCGGCCATAAATGTATTGTTCACCCCATCAAACAGGTAATGAACCGGTTCATTAAGATGGATGTTGGTTGCCACACCATGATACACCTTGCTGATATTCTTCAGCTTCCCGCCAAATGACTCTGTGATGGCCTGCAGTCCCAGGCAAACGCCCAAAATACGCTTACTACTTTTATACCTGTCTATAACAGCAAGCAATAAACCAGCCTCATCAGGAAGACCAGGGCCAGGCGACAAAATGATCCCGTCAAACGCCTCCACCTCATCAAGGGTAAGTTCATCATTACGCTTTACCTCAACCTGAAATCCTTCTGCTTCACGTACATAGTGAACCAGGTTATACGTGAATGAATCATAATTATCCAGTACAAGAATTTTTTTCATCTGTTTATTTTTTTTCCCTTCGACTTTCGACCTTTGACCCCCATGAAAAACAATCATGTGTCTGTGTGTCAAAGCGTTTATCATGGGCATTTCATGGTATCTTATTCCAATATACTTTTATTCACAAACTAAATTGTTCTGCCAGCTTTATTGCCTTGCGCAAGGCAGATATTTTTCCGTTTACTTCCTTTAACTCACCCTCTTCACTGGAGTCGATAACCACACCGGCCCCGGCCTGATAAACAAGTTTCCCACGTTTGCTCATAAAGGAACGTATCATAATGGCATGGTTTAGGCTTCCCCCCAGCCCCAGTATTCCAATGGCGCCACCATAAAAGCCCCTGGCCGTGCCTTCATAACTATCAATCAGTTGGATGGCTTTGTGTTTTGGTGCGCCAGACAAGGTTCCGGCAGGAAAGGTGTCGGCAAACAACCGGTAGTTGTTGTTGGTGCGAAACATCTTACCTTTAACGGTCGACACCAGGTGAATAACATGTGAGTATGTATGCACCTCTCTGAATGTTTCAACAGTTACATCATCAGAATGCTTACTTAAGTCATTGCGCGCCAAGTCAACAAGCATACAATGCTCCGCATTTTCTTTCTCGTTCTTTAGCAGATCAGCTATCAATGCGGCATCCTCGTCCGGACTACCGGTTCTGATGACTGTTCCGGCTATGGGGTTGATAACAGCTATTCCATCACTGATCCGGAGTTGGGCTTCGGGTGATGAGCCAAACAGCTTGTAGCTCAAGTAGTCGAAGTAAAAAAGATACGGTGACGGATTGATAGAACGAAGAGCCCGGTAAACATTAAATTCGTCGCCGGAAAAGTTCTGTTCGAAGCGGCGTGACAAAACAATTTGAAACACATCTCCTCTGGCGCAGTGCCTGATTCCGTTTCTGACCATTTCCATAAAACGTTCGTCGCTGACGGGGGTAAATTCTTCACCAGTGGCCATAAACGGGAAGCTGGTTGCATTTCTGTTTGCCAGAAGAGACATTACCTTGGAAATCATAGACTTTTCACCTTCGGCAATTAACTCCGTGATGCTTAATGTATTGTTAAAGTGGTTGAAGGCAATAACCACCTGGTACAGGTCATACCTGAGTAAAGGGATGCGATCAGCATCTGCCTCAGGTGATGTGATATTCACATTGTCGAACAAGCTCACTGCATCGTAAGAGGTATAGCCAAACAATCCAGGCATGGTCTTTTCGCTGAAGTCACCTTCTATTTTGATGGTTCCAAGATACTGGTCAATCAAATTTGATACGGCATGATACCCTTCGAAAGAAAGATGATCATCTGCCTGGCCCCTTTTTCTGAGGTAAAAATTGTCTGCACTGGCCTCGAAGCCCATGATGGGAGTCAGACAAATATAGGAGTATGAATCATGCCGGGAGCTGTAGTCTGAACACTCCAGCAATAAACTCTGCGGAAAAGCATCCCGCAAACGAAGGTATATTCCCACAGGCGTGTATGTGTCTGCCTGCAAATGTATTGTCGTTGCCTTTAATCTGATATCGTTCATGTGTTTATATTTTTTCTTTTGACCTTCGACCTTCGACTTTTGACCCCATGAAATATAATCATCCCCATGTGTGTCAAAACGTTTGTCATGGGAATTTCATCTGTTTATTTTTTTCCCTTTGACCTTCGACCTTCGACCTTTGACCCCCATGAAAAACAATCATGCGTCTGTGTGTCAAAGCGTTTGTCATGGGTATTTCATGTGTATATAATTTGCTATAACAGCAAGAGCCCACTTAACATGTTAAGCGGGCTCTTGTATCAGTTAATATCTAATGAAAGTAGCTGTATTATAGACCTGAACGCTTAACAACATTGCTGTCGCTGCGCCACCACCAAAAGAATACAGTACTTAAACGGCTCATTTCTTTGTTCATTTACGAATACAATATTACATATTTTTTTTCAGACATCCACAAACATTTGTTTAATTTTTTTGAATTATTTTTTCAATGTTTGTTTTTTAACAAAAAAAAGACTAATATTGCAGTCGATTTTACAACAATACCGATAGTTATGAAATTATTCACTGCTTTTTTTAGCTTTTACTTTTACTTCTTTAGCAACAAAGGGGCGTGAAATTGTGTGTGTTAATTGAAAAAATAAAATACATAAAGAACCAGGCCCCGCGATTGCGGGGTTTTTTTTTGACTATATATGACGAAGAAAATTGCGATACAAGGTATCCGGGGCGCATTCCATCATGAGGCTGCCGCTCTGTATTACAAGAGCCAATTTGACATCTGCGAATGCATGACTTTTCACCACCTTATCGAAGCTGTTGAGGCAGGCGATGCAGATATAGGTGTGATGGCCATTGAAAACTCTATGGTAGGCAGCATGTTGCCCAACCTTGCCCTGATACGCAAATCAACCCTGCATATCGTGGGAGAGGTATATATGCGTATCTCCCAAAATCTGATGGCATTGCCGGGAGAAAGCATCCAAACCTTGCAGGAAGTGCATTCGCATCCGATGGCCATCATGCAATGCGAAAGCTTTTTTCATAACCTTCAGGATATTAGGATGGTTGAGTCTGTCGACACGGCACTAAGTGCTAAAGAGATCAGCGAGAACCAATTAAAAGGTATTGGCGCCATTGCCAGTGAAGCAGCTGCAAAGATCTACGGCCTTGACATTCTGGCGCCATCCATAGAAACAAATAAAAAGAACTACACCCGGTTTCTTATACTGGGACACAACGGAAACTCAATTGATCCGGCTATCCCGGTCAAGGCAAGCGTGGCATTTGTAGCTCCGCACCTGCCCGGCAGCCTGGCAGCCGTTTTACAACCCCTGGCAGAGGCAGGTGTAAACCTAAGCATGGTGCAATCACTGCCATTGATTGGCGCCAACTGGGAATATATTTTTCATGCCGACATGATCTTTCAAAATATTGCTTCCGCAAGAAACATCATCAATGACCTGCGAAAAAAGCTACAGGCAACATGGGTGATGGGCATCTACCCATCCAGTCCTGAAATTCAAGACAACACCAAAATGAAATTGTAATGATACAAACAGCCGACAGGATAAGCTCTGTGCAGGAATACTATTTTTCGCGAAAGCTCAAAGAGGTAGAACTCATGAGAAAAGCCGGAGCCAATGTTATAAACCTGGGCATTGGCAGCCCCGACCTGGCACCATCAGAGCAGACCATCAGCAAGCTTGTCGAACAAAGCAGACTAGACCATAACCATGGCTATCAATCATATGTTGGGATACCGGAACTCCGCACCGCCTTTGCCATGTGGTACCTCAGGTACTTTATGGTAAACCTGAATCCTGCCAATGAGATCCTGCCACTAATTGGCTCTAAGGAAGGCATCTTTCATATTTCCATGGCTTTCGTCAATCCCGGGGAAGAAGTGCTCATTCCCAACCCAGGGTATCCCACCTATGAGTCTGCGACAAGGCTGGTAGGCGGAAAGGTGCGGCATTATAACCTGAGCGCTGACTCAGGGTGGTATCCAAACCTCTATGAGCTCGAAAAGCAGGATCTGAGCAAGGTAAAACTGATGTGGATCAACTATCCCCATATGCCTACAGGCACAAGGGCTTCGCAGCAAGTATTCAATGACATAATCGGTTTTGGCATAAGAAACAATATCCTGATCTGTAACGACAACCCATATAGCTTTATCCTTAACGACAAACCCATCAGTCTGCTTACCGCCAACCATGCCAAACAGGTTGGACTGGAGCTGAACTCTTTAAGCAAGTCGCACAATATGGCAGGATGGCGTGTCGGTATGGTGGCAGGACATCATGAGTTTATTAACGCCATCCTGAAAGTAAAAAGCAATATGGATTCAGGGATGTTCAAGCCACTTCAGTTAGCCGCTGTTGAAGCACTGAAGAGTCCATCATCATGGTACGAACAAATCAACAAAAAATACATGGAGAGAAGGCTGATTGCTTTTGATATCATGAAAACACTGAGATGTTCATACGACCCAGATCAAACGGGAATGTTCGTTTGGGCAAAGATACCTTCAGTATACCGCGACTCAACAGAGCTGACCGACAAGCTCCTGAATGAAGCGCACGTGTTTATTACCCCTGGGATTATCTTTGGTTCTAATGGAAAAGATTATATACGCATATCGCTCTGTAGCAACAAAGAATTGTTGCTTGAATCAAAAAACAGAATCATTGAATTTCTAAAATAATTGATCTGATGAAAACGCCAGTCAACATGTTTGACACACCGGCGCATGCTGACAGGCACCGGGTGAGATCCCGAACATGCGTTCGGGACTTCGCTTCGCTCAGCTGTTCGACATTCAGACTTTCAGACATTTTGACTAAAAAATAAACACATGAAATACCCATGACAAACGCTTTGACACACAGACGCATGATTGTTTTTCATGGGGGTCAAAGGTCGAAGGTCGAAGGTCAAAGGGAAAAAAATAAACACATGAATATTTGTATTGTAGGTATCGGTTTAATCGGGGGATCTATAGCCATTGATTTGCGCAATAGGGGTTTTGCAAAACAGATCATCGGTGTTGACAGCAATCCGCACCACGCCACCATCGCGAAGCACAGTAAGTTGGTTGACGATATAGACACCCTGGAGAATGGGATAGAAAGGTCAGACCTCATCATCCTGTCAACCCCCATTGACTCTATCAAAAAACTACTTCCCAGAGCATTGGATTCTGTAACAGGAACCAAAAAAGTCATTACCGATATGGGATCTACCAAAGGTGGGATGAGTAGTCTGGTAGAAAATCATCCAAACAGAAAAAACTATGTTGCCGCACATCCTATGGCCGGGACAGAATATTCCGGACCACTTGCCGCCATCGGCAAACTGTTCGACTATAAATGCGCCATCATATGCGACAAGGAGAAAAGTAGTCCGCAAGCTTTAAAGGTGGTGAAAAAAATGTTTGATGTTCTGAACATGAAGGTAATTTACATGAATGCCAATGAGCACGATGTAAGTGCAGCCTATGTATCACACATCTCCCATATTTCGTCATTTGCCCTGTCGTTATGCGTACTGGAAAAGGAAAAGGATCAAAAACGTATACTAAGCCTGGCCAGTGGTGGGTTTGCCTCTACCGTGAGGCTGGCCAAAAGTTCGGCTGACATGTGGACGCCGGTATTTGAACAAAATTCGATGTATGTACTTGAAGTGTTAGACACCTATATCGAAAAATTGAAGATGTTTAAAGCCTATATCGAAAGCAACAACCAGAAAGGCATAACCGATCTTATATTGGAAGCAAATAAAATTCAGAAAATACTTAACTAAGCACTGAACCATCAAAATCATATTACAATGAAAAACCTGGCCCCTATTCTTCCCATTGAGAACTGGGAAAATTATAAACAACGCCCGCTCGTTATTGCAGGACCCTGCAGCGCTGAAACAGAAAAGCAGGTGTTGCAAACAGCCATCGAAATAGCAGAAAGTAAAAAAGTAGATATTTTCAGGGCAGGGCTCTGGAAGCCAAGGACAAGACCCGGAACCTTCGAAGGTGTGGGAAGTGTCGGGTTGCCCTGGCTGAAAAGGGTCAAGGAAGAAACGGGCTTGCCTGTTGCTACAGAGGTGGCAAACGCCAAACATGCTTATGAAGCACTGAAGTATGGTATCGACTATATCTGGATAGGAGCACGTACAGCCGTCAATCCTTTCGCCGTGCAGGAAATTGCCGACTCATTGGAAGGGTCAAACGTGGGTGTTATGATCAAAAATCCTATAAATCCAGACCTGGACCTGTGGATGGGCGGTATAGAACGCATCCGAAAAGCAGGAATCTCAAAGATTGCGGCCATACACCGCGGATTCTCCAACTATGAGAAAACCCAATACAGAAACATCCCCCACTGGCAGCTGGCCGTAGAGCTGAAACAACTGATGCCCGATTTGCCCGTAATTTGCGACCCAAGTCATATTACAGGCGACTCATCCCTGCTGTATGAAGTTTCCCAAAAAGCGATGGACCTGAACTATGAAGGGCTGATGATAGAAACACATATTGACCCCGAGCATGCATTGAGCGATGCCGCACAACAGGTCACCCCCAACGAACTAAAGGAAATACTCAGCAGACTCATTATGAGAAGTCCGGTTTCGAGCGATAAAGGATTTCTCGATGTGCTGGGCGAGCTGAGAAGCCAGATAGACCTGTTCGACGACCAACTGCTGAATATACTGGAACAACGGATGAACGTGGCAAAGACCATCGCCAAGTATAAGAAGGAAAACAATATCACCATCCTTCAAACCAAACGGTGGACAGAGATCATCAAAAAGAGTATTGCCAAAGGAGAACAGAAAGGACTGAGCAGCGAGTTTATCGACACATTGTTCAAAGCCATTCACCAGGAGTCAATCAACCACCAGACCAAGATAATGAACGAATAACCCTGTTTGACGATGCATGCAAGATTCAGGCTTATGTTCGTACCTTTAGCACTTGCATGGTTTAGGTGTTGAATTGTTGAATTATTATAATACACAACTGAATAGTCATGGAAAGAATTCCTGTAAAAGGACAATTTACCGAGAGTGTAGTTTTGGTGGGCGAAAGTCTTCATAATCTGAAGGAACATTTGCCTGCTCAAAAAGTGTTTGTAATTACCGACCAAAACATCCATCGTCTCCATGGCCGATCGTGGGACATGTACCCCTGTTATACCCTGGAGGCGGGTGAAAAAAGTAAGGTGCTGGAGATGGCAGGGTCAATATACCGGTGGTTGATACGCAATGATGCAGACCGTCGCTCATTCATTCTTGCCGTTGGAGGTGGCATGGTTTGCGACCTTGCAGGCTTTGTAGCTTCCACATTCATGCGTGGCCTGGAGTTTGGGTTTGTGGCTACCTCGCTGCTGGCACAGGTCGATGCCAGCGTGGGCGGAAAAAATGGTGTCAATATTGATGGATATAAAAATATCGTAGGCACCTTTAACCAACCAAAATTTGTAATCTGCGACACCAACTCCCTGCAAACACTCCCAACAAAAGAGTTAAAAAACGGGTTGGCCGAAGTAGTAAAACATGCACTGATCGCTGACGCCGATATGTTTGAACGTATAGAAAACAATTTGTCAGCAATTCTTGACCTGAACCCTGATATAATCAATTACCTGGTGTCACGCTCCGTACATATAAAAGCCGGCGTTGTAACACGCGATGAACGGGAAACAGGCCTCCGCCGCGTATTGAACCTGGGCCATACCTGGGGCCATGCAGTAGAAAAAACCGATGGTATTTCGCATGGACAGGCTGTAAGTATAGGTCTGGCCTTCGCCGCTGATCTGTCAGTAACAAAATCCTACCTAAAGAAGCACGAACGCGACAGACTTGTTCAGTTGTTGCAAAACCTCGGACTCCCTGTAGATACCCAAACACCCCGCAACGTGATCTTCGATGCATTGCTGAAAGATAAAAAGAAGGAAGAAGGAATCATGCACTTTGTACTGATGAAAGGCATAGGCGACGTTGTAATAGAGCCTATTCCAATTCAGGAACTTCGTGAGTTTGCCTGCCTTTAACGGTGTACGGTGAAATGAACAGTGTACGGTAAGCTTTAAACCATAAACCTTAAACCATAAACCTTAAACCATAAACCCACTAATGCAATATGTCGCACATCCATCTTCTGTAAATGGCCGGTTACTGGCTCCCGCATCGAAAAGTGCCGCCCAGCGGGCTATTGCCATTGCATCCCTGGCAGAAGGAACGTCAGTAATTGTACGTCCTGGCAGCTGCGATGATGTGCAGGCTGCCGTCAGTGTATGCAAACAGCTAGGGGTACATATTGAAGAACATGATCACCAGATGCATATTACCGGCGGCATCAGACCACCCGGTAATGAGCTGAATTGCGGTGAATCAGGCCTGGGAATACGGATGTTTTCAGGGGTTGCTGCCACACTTAACGAAGAAATAGTACTTACTGGAAAAGGCAGCCTCATGAACAGACCTATGTCGATGGTCGAACAGTCTTTACTCGCCATGGGCGTATCATGCCAGACAACTGGGGGGCGGCTGCCCATCTTCATTAAAGGCCCATTTCCGGGAGGCGCTGCTACTATCGATGGATCTCAAAGTTCACAAGTACTCACAGGCATACTAATCGCCTCACCCATGGCAAACAGCGATGTGGTGTTATCCGTCAATGACCTGAAAAGCCGTGAGTATGTCGACATTACCACCCGAATCATGAAGCTTTTCGGTGTCAACGTCACCAATAACAATTACAAAGAATTTATTATCCCATCAAGACAACGATATAAAGCCACACAATACCGCGTTGAAGGCGACTGGAGTGGTGCTTCCTTTCTGTTGGTAGCAGGAGCCATAGCCGGGCAGATATCCATTGAAAACCTGGATTTGTCATCCGCCCAGCCAGATCGTAAAATTATGGAAGCACTTCAGGATGCAGGAGCCATATGTATAACAGATAATAACACGGTAGAAGTAAAAAAAGGAACAACAGCATTGCAAGCCTTTTCTTTCGATGCAACACATTGCCCCGACCTATTTCCACCCCTGGCGGCACTGGCAGCCAACTGCAAAGGCAAATCCAGCATCCTGGGTGTTAGCCGTCTGAAATCAAAGGAAAGCGACAGGGCAGCTACCATCATGGATACATTCGGAAAACTGGGATTAGATATTTCATTGGATAGAGATGCCATGATCATATCAGGTGGTCAGATAAAAGGAGCAGACATTCACTCTCACGGCGACCACCGCATCGCCATGGCCGGAGCTATTGCCGCACTGAATGCTGACAGAAAGGTAACTATCGGACATGCCGATGCCGTAAATAAATCATATCCTGAGTTTTATAAAGACCTGGAAAGCATAACCTCATAACTCACAACCCATAATAGGGTAACCTGGTAACCTGGCAACGCTGGGTTCCCCACAACCCGCAACTAATTATACGATGAACACATTCGGACGAACATACAGGATACATATCTTCGGCGAGTCGCACGGACCACTGGTAGGAATCACCATCGATGGTTGTCCGCCGGGACTCCCACTAACAGAAGACGATTTTATGGCTGACCTGGAACGCAGAAAGGCAGGGGCTGTAGGAACCACTCCGCGAAAAGAAGACGACCTCCCGGAAATCG
Organism: Bacteroidales bacterium; assembly: GCA_007128045.1. Classification (GTDB taxonomy): domain Bacteria; phylum Bacteroidota; class Bacteroidia; order Bacteroidales; family UBA7960; genus SKYG01. The sequence continues at coordinate 40,729 of SKYG01000123.1, forward strand.
TCACCGGCTGTTTCAACGGGTTTACCACCGGGGCACCACTAACCATTCAGTTTGCCAATAAGAATGTTCGTTCTGGCGATTACTCCAACCTTATAAAAACGCCAAGGCCAGGGCATTCTGACTTTGTAGCATATAAGCGTTTTGAAGGATTTAACGACCACAGGGGCGGTGGCCACTTCTCCGGGAGGCTCACCCTGGCACTGGTAGCTGCAGGCGTTGTGGCAAAAAAATTGATCTCACCTGTGGCCATACAAGCCAGGCTGATACAAGCCGGGGGCAATCCAAATATTGAAGAAGCCGTAAAAAATGCCCTCGAAGCAGGTGACTCTGTTGGAGGCCTGGTTGAATGCAAGGCAAACAACATCCCCTTGGGATGGGGTGAGCCATTATTTGATTCAGTAGAGTCGGTGATCGCTCACCTGGCATTTGCGGTACCGGCCATCAAAGGGATAGAGTTCGGATCGGGCTTTGCCGCAGCCGGCATGAAGGGCAGTCAGCACAACGACCCGATACTCGACGACAGCGGTAAAACAGCCAGTAACAATGCAGGCGGGATCACTGGCGGACTGACCAACGGCAATGAACTGATTTTTAGGGTTGCAGTAAAACCTACCTCCAGCATATCTGTAAAACAGTCGACATTCAGTCTGGAATCAGGAAAAGTCGAAGAGCTTGAGGTAAAAGGCAGGCACGACGCCTGCATTGCGCTACGTGTTCCGGTTGTCATTGAAGCCATTACAGCCATAGCACTAGCCGACCTCAAGATGCACATGCAAGCCAGAATAATATAACCCGGCCTATCAGCAGGATTCTACCTTTCATGATATTAATCAACCTTCAGACCTTCAGACCTTCAGACTTACAGACAATTTAGAAACAAATGAAATTCAACAGTAGAAGTTATTACAAGATCGACATGGCCATCACACAATGGATGGCAGAGAAAGGCTTGTTAATACTGCGAATAAGCATAGGAATCATTTTCCTTTGGTTCGGAGGCCTCAAATATTTCACAGGCCTTAGTCCGGCAGAAGACATTGCCATTCAGACCATCAGGACCATCACCTTCGGCTTCGTTTCTGATCAGCTCATCCTTTACGGACTCGCAACCTGGGAGGTGCTTATTGGTGTTGGGCTTCTGTTCAGAATATTTCTCCGGGAAACTTTATTACTGCTTTACCTCCAGATGATCGGCACTTTCATGCCCGTTTTCCTGTTCCCGCAGGAGGTCTTCCATATCTTCCCCTATTCATTGACCATGGAAGGCCAGTATATCATAAAAAACGTGGTGGTACTAAGTGCAGGCATCGTGCTGGGTGCTACCGTGAGAGGCGGCCGCCTGGTGCCGGAGTAGATAATCGCAAAGCTACCTGCATCCTTTTAAAAACCCCTGCCGGGTTTCTTCATCGAACTTTTCAATGGCATAGCGGAGCATGGTTCGGGGCATCGTGTGGTAATGCTTCACCAGAAATGTGTATTCTACATCATAGTCGCGTTTACCTATCTCGCGCAGCATCCATCCCACGGCCTTGTGAATCAGGTCATGAGGGTGATGGAGCAGGATTTCAGCCAGACGAAGTGCATCATCGTATTGTCTTTTCGAGATGAAGTGCATGGTGGTGATAACCGCTATGCGCTGTAACCATAAATCTCCGGAAGCAGCAAAGTCATACAACAGACTTTTGTCCCTATCAATCAGCCAGGGCCCAAGTATTTTGTGGCAGGATGAGTCTACAATGTCCCAGTTGTTCACCCCCGATATGTTTTCAAGATAGCAATCAACCACCGCTTGTTTCTCCTTCTCTGTTTTTGCTTTTTCATACTTCAGCACCAGCAGAAAAACTGCCGTAAGCCGATGCTCATGGATGTTTTCGTTGAGTAGCAATGCTATTTCATCCAAACTCATTTCCTTATAGAATTTCTTTGATACCGTGCGCTGATCGGGTACTTTTATGCCTAGAAAAGTATCACCTTCACCATACCCACCGGGAAAAGTCTGGAAAAAACGGGCAAGGTCACCAGCTCTTTTCTTTTGATCGGCATGGGAGAGAAGGGCGGTTTTTATGTTTTGGATTTGGGTCATGGTTTCAGAAATGAAGTTGCGATGATTATTGATCTTTGGTCATTATCTGCCGGAACTTATAATCCAACCCAAGCAGTATCAGAACAATGAATGACATGTAAAGATAACGGAATATTTGCCTTTCTCCCCTTTTACTCTGATTGAGTATAGCGCACCAAACGGAGCTACTCGTAGCGCTCTAAACAGAGCCAACTATAGTTAAGCGAAAATCCAACGAAATATGTTTCCATATATTAGAACTTTTAGCTATCTTTGCGATAATAAAAGCAATTAATGAAACAAAAATTCGATATTATTCTGCTGGAAGAAGTGTGGAAGTTCTTTGATACCATGGATGAAAAAGTTAAGGACAAGATTATTTACAATATTGATAAATCAAAGTATATAAATGACCCTGAACTTTTTAAGAAATTAGAAACGGATATTTGGGAATTCCGCACAAAATATTCTAATCTAAACTATCGAATTTTAGCTTTCTGGGATAAAGAAATTAATATCGAGACCTTAGTTGTCGCTACTCACGGAATTATTAAGAAAACCGACAAAGTGCCGAAGAAAGAAATTGAAAAGGCAAGAGCGATAATGAAACGCTATTTTGAACAGATAAATAAAAAATAAGGACCCATGGAAAAGTCAGAAAGAATAAGAACATACTCCCTTGACCAACTGAAAGACAAGCATCTTGGAAAAGTCGGAACAGAAAAAAGAGATAAATACGAGTATGAATTAAGACTTGACTTATTAGGTGAAATGATAAGGCAAACACGCAAGGAAAGACATTTAACACAATCGGAACTGGGAGAAATGATTGGCGTTCAAAAATCACAAATTTCCAGAATTGAGAGAAACGCTAAAAATGTAACTATTGCCACTATCCTGAAAGTTTTTAACGCCTTGAAAGCCAAAGTGAACTTTAACGTTGAATTACAAGACGGGGATTTCAAAATAGCCTGAAAAACTTTCACCGTCCGCTTTTTCTGATTGTTCACCATCGGAACGGTGCTCTCGTCAACCTGATTATATAATTCTGTAAATCTAAAAACGGATTTTCAATAGTAGAAATTACAGACTCATACTCGCTTGCAACACCTTTATCGGCTCATTAAGCACCCTCATCTTCTTTCGTTTTTTACCTTTTCATGCCAGGGATACCTTTGTCCTGTCAATTCAAATTTTTTATTCACAGACAAAGAATAAGTTTGTCCACGCTAAGTGAAGCCTCTTCTGTGGGTTCTTTGGAGAATTACCTTACAATATGGTAAGCCGGAGAATCCACAGATCTTTAATCAAAAAAGATGCATTTATTTGTTATGTCAATGTCTTTCTGCCCTAAATTTGAAATCAGTTTGAACAGGCATTTTGTGAGTACTCTTAAGCCTTAAACCTTCTCTGATCATGTTCTTTGAAGAAATCCATAAACAAGATCCTTTCAAAAGTCTGCTAAAAATTCTGAAGCATTGATGCTGATCATTTATTTGATTGGATATGTACAAAAAACGTTCATATTGTCCAAATATGGACAATATTTTTATTTGATGGTTTGTTGGATGGGTAATTTTTATCATGCAAGTGATTATTTTCTAGTGCAATATTATTGGTGGCATATATTTTGTGAAATATGAAACCGACTCAAAATATTAAAAACAACAACGATGAAAGGGAAAAAAATCTTGTCTGCCATTTGTATGGTAGTTTTCGCATTGCTTTTTTCAGGCAATAGCAATTTTGTTCATGCTCAATCTTCTTCCCTGCAAAAGGAAGCTGAGGCGAACAAACTTATTGAGGAGTTCGACAACCCTTCTACCCCGGGTGGTGCTCTTATGGTGATACGTGACGGTAAGGTTATTTATGAGAAATCATTTGGGATGGTCAACCTTACCCACAACATTCCTTTTGAAATCAACTCACCAACCAATATTGGTTCCACTACCAAACAATTTACGGCCATGGGCATCGCCCTGCTCGAAGAAAAAGGACAAATATCTATTGATGACGATATCAGAAAATATATTCCCGAACTGCCAGATTTGGGAGATACCATTCGTTTGAGGCACCTGATGTCGCACACCAGTGGCTACAGGGAGTACATCAACTCTTTGTTGATGTCGGGCAGACAAATGGGTGACATTATCAGGCTTGAAGAAGTCATTCCCCTTATACAACATCAGCCTGCCTTGCAAAACAAGCCGGGAGAATCCTATAATTACAACAATACTGGTTTTGTGCTACTAGCCATGGTTATTGAACGTGTTACCGGTGAAGCATATCCAGATTGGATGAAAAAGAACATCTTTCTACCACTGGGAATGACACGGACCCAGGTTCGTACCAATCCCGGTCAGATCATACCGGGCAATGCCCAGGGATATATAAAAACACCTGAAAACAATTATATTGAAGCCATGGACATTCCTGCATCTATGGGAGCCGGTGGTATCTATTCAACCCTGATCGATCTCGAAAAGTGGATCAACAATTTTTATAACCCGGTATTGGGTAATCCCTCGCTGATTCAGAAGCTTCAAACACCCTTTATCCTCAACGATGGCGACACCATGAACTACGCCTACGGGCTCATCATTGGCAATCTGAATGGACTGAAGATGGTTGAACACGGAGGCGCCGACATTGCACACCGGTCGATGCTGATGATGTTTCCCGATATTGAGGGAGCAGTGATAACCCAAAGCAACAACAGCAATTTTCCAGGACATATATCCCGGAAGTTGGCTGAGATCTTCTTCGCTGATGTAATGACCATTAAAAAGGAGGGGGAAGAACAAGCTGTTAAAGCGGGTGAATTTGTTTACGATGTAGAAAAGTTTGATGAACTGGCCGGCAGGTATGAGCTTGAGGTCGCACCGGGCTTTGTGCTGGAATTCAGAAGAGAGGAAGATAAGTTGTTAACACAAGCTACAGGGCAGGCTGAAGTTGAGGTTTTTGCCAGTTCAGACAGTACCTTCTACCTTAAAGTAGTTGAAGCAAGTGTTACGTTTCACCGCAATGAAGAAGGGAAGGTAGACCATATAACACTTCATCAAAACGGGAACCACCGGGCAAACAGAATTCTCGAACCTGCCTGGATACCCACCGAAGAGGAAATAAATATGTATACCGGAAGGTATTTTAGCAACGAACTGGAGGCCTTCTATACGGTGGCCCTGAACGATGATGGGAATTTGGTGCTGCAACACCGCCGGATGGATGACCTGCCACTCAAAGCTGAATCAACAGATTTATTTACACCTGCCCCATCCATAGGTTAACATGTAAACCAGGTTCATTTATTGTATCTTTCGCCAGACTTTACTTCTACATAAATACAATACACAATATATTTATTGTTACTTTTTTTGTATATTATAATATATTACGTAACTTTACATCGAATTCGTAACAATACAATCATGGCCAAACCTGGGAAAAAAGTACAAGCATTGATGGATACCGCCCGAGAACTGTTCTGGAAGCACGGGCTTAAAAGGGTTTCGGTGGAAGAGATATGCAACAAAGCCGGCGTAAGCAAAATGACTTTCTACCGCCATTTCGAAAACAAAACAGACCTTGCCAAAGTCGTTTATAACGATGTGATAGATGGCTCATTAAAGAAATTCAAGGAAATTATGTCGGATGGAGACACGACTACCGAAGAAAAAATGGAAGCGATGTTAAACCTGAAACTGGAAGGCACCCATGAGATCAGCCGGGAATTCCTTCATGACTTTTATGGAAGTCCGGAGCTCGGATTGGTTGATTTTATCAACCGCCGCTCACAGGAAATTTGGCAGGAAATGATCAGGGATTTTAAAACAGCACAGGACAAGGGCTGGTTTCGCAAAGATTTTAAGCCGGAAGCCTTCTTTATCGTGAGTCAGAAAATGGCTGACTTGATCAGCGATGAAAAGCTCCTGGCTCTTTATGACACGCCCCAGGATTTGATCATGGAGCTATCAAAACTGTTTACCTATGGAATCATATCCCATAAAAAATAATTATTATATCATGGCAAAAACCAATCACTATTGATTGTGCAACAACAACCCAGATTATTATATAATGGTTGACTTCACGTACCTGTTTGACCACACTTATGTTCTATGATCCGAATCCTTCAAATATTGATCATACTTTTCCCAACGACCCTTTGCGGACAATCCGGACAGGCTTTCCAATTTTCCGGACAGGCATCTGTATGGACTAACATAAACCCCGGCAATCAAAAACCTGTTTGGGCGGGCGTACGCTATATCCCCCAGGCGAACTATGAGATCCCACAAAAGAACTCAAAACTTATAGACTTCGAAGTGTCAGCCAATATCTTTGGCAGTACAAATTTTGGTTCTTCGTCTTCCCGGTCAACCGATGGCCAAATAAAACCTTACCGGGTTTGGGGCCGGTATTCGGGCAACCAGTTCGAAATGCGGCTGGGTTTGCAAAAAATCAATTTTGGCTCAGCGGCCATGCTACGCCCCCTAATGTGGTTTGATCGAATGGATCCACGCGACCCGCTGCAACTAACCGACGGTGTTTGGGGCATACTGGGCAGGTACTATTTTCTGAACAATGCCAACTTGTGGTTGTGGGGTTTGTATGGAAATGAGGAGCCCAAAACCTGGGAAGTGGGACCAACTGCCGTCCGCACCCCTGAGTGGGGTGGCCGCCTTCAAATCCCCGTATGGCGGGGTGAAGCAGCCCTTTCGGCTCATCACCGGCAAGTAGATACCCAGTCGTTTGTACCGTTTTCTACAGGCCTAAGCAAAATACCTGAAACACGTGTAGGGTTCGACACAAAGTGGGACCTGGAAGTGGGATTATGGATAGAAGCATCGCTAATCAGCAAACACAGAGATTTCGGAATGCTTACCCATCAGCATATGGTAACTACAGGCGTGGATTATACGTTTGGAATTGGAAACGGACTCAATGCCATGATCGAACATCTCTGGTTTGCTCCGGGAAGGGAATTGTTCGACTGGGTTGAATCCGTTAATTTCTCAGCTTTTTCAGCATCATATCCCCTATCCATATTCGCCAATATCAACGCCATTGTTTATTACGACTGGAAAAACAACCAATCCTACAACTTCATCAACATCAAACAGGACTACCGGAAAATCACCTTTTACCTGATGGGGTTCTGGAACCCTGATACTTTTCAGCTTCCACAGCAAACCGGATCGGAAAGCCTGTTTTCCGGGCGGGGATTGCAAGTAATGCTGGTATATAACCATTAATGATATAAGCATGTACACGTTCTTTCATACCCGGGAAAACATTCACAAATGGATTGGCTTCGCCAAGCTCGCGATCTGCCAGGCTCCCCAGATGAAAAATCAGGGCGACCTTCCGAAAGATCGAAACTTGTTGTTCCGATTCATCGGAAAGCTATCTGACCACGGACCTTCGACCTTTGACTTTTGACTTTTGACCAATTTTAAAATTTTTTACCACACCATCATGGAAATCATTCATATTGAAAACCTGATCAAGCGCTTCCCGATGGGCAAGGGGGAGTTTACAGCCCTCAGAGGCATAGACCTTTCGCTTGAACAGGGCGAATTTGCAGGACT
>SKYG01000359.1 GCA_007128045.1 Bacteroidales bacterium
CTGGCGTTTCATGGGAGGGGGTGGGCTGGGGTTGGGTACGACCTCAATGACGTTGTTGCCTTCGATGAGGAAGAGGGTGAACTCAAACTGTGTTCTGCTGCAGGAGCATTGCCGGCGAATACCAAGCTCGTAGTTCATCATCCGTTCAGGTTTAAGGTCTGGGTTGGGTGCGAACAGATAGAGTTCTGCAAGTGTCGGACTTCTGAACCCTTTTGACAGGGAGCCTTTCAGCGTTACTTTTTCGTTGGCAAAGAATGATACGCCTGCCTGTGGTACTGTCTCTGTTCCAAACATGGAATTGTTTTCCAGTCTGAGCCCGGCTGTCAGTATCATCCTGTTCAGAATGGTTTGTTGCATAAAGGCATAACCCGCAATGTCTGTCATGTCTTGCCAGACATCTGCTGCCCCGGGAACACCACTATTGGCGATGCCCGCCACTTTTTTCAGGTCTGCGCCAACAGTAAGCTGGTTGTTTCGGAATAAGCTTAGCCCTTGAAACACACTAAGCCCTGTATGATAGTCCTCTGATATCCAACCATTGGTGAATTCATGGGTGCCAAAGTTGTAAAATGCAATCAGGCCCCCTTCGGTCTTGTCAAAATGGTTTTTTATGGAAAAGGATGCCCTTCCTCTAAGGATATCTATCCCAAAAAAAGAAGGATTATAGATGGTGCCCGGGTCTTCTGAGTTAAAGTCGGCAAGGCTGAAATCGGCACCGATGGTAAAATGTTGGTTCAACTCATAGCCTGCCTTGACATACCCATTCACAATACGAAAGTCTGATGTATCTCTGTGTCCGTCTGTTCTATCGTGATTCACAGAGGCGAAGATGCTGAATCTGCCCTCTTTAAAGCCACCGCTGGCCATATACTTTTGGGTGTTGAACGAACCGTAAGAAACCCTTGCATTTCCGGAAAACCCTGGCTGTTTTTGTTCTTTGGTGATGATGTTGATCGCACCGGCCATGGCATTGGAGCCGTACAATATGGAAGCCGGCCCTCTGATCACCTCCACTTTCTCTACGTCTGATGATACATACGCATCAGGAAAGGGATGGGCGAACATGCCCTGAAACTGGGGGTGTCCATCTATCAGCACCAGTACCTGGGTGTTGGGTGCTGTGCCCCCCACGCCACGCATGCTGATCTGGCCTGCCGATCCTGAGCCGATGCCGAATCCTGTTGCCCCTCTCTCGGTAACAAACATGCCGGGAACGCGGTGGCTAAGAACAGAAAGCACGGCAGACTCCTGGCTCATCTCTATTTGTTGCCTGTTGATGATGGAAACGGTAACCGGAACGTTTTTTCTGGCCACCTCTATACGCGATGCGCTGATAACGACTTCGTCAATTAGCAAGGTGTCGGCAGGCGACTGTGCTTGTATACTACATACAGTAAAAACAATTAAGACAATCAGCGGGAAAAAACATTTAAAATGGTAGTCAGTTCTTTTCATGTGTTTAAAATTGTCTGAATGTCTGAATGTCTGAATGTCGAAAAGTCAAAAAGTCAAAAAGTCTGAAAGTCAAAGTGTCTGGGAGGCGTTCATTGCTCATAAATATTCTCGTATGCGTCAATAACATTGTCATGGTTTGATTTATTATTGGTGTTTTTTGGAATTCCAATAGAATAAAGTTAATCATTTTACAAAAAAAACCTGACAAGTTTTTGAAACCTGTCAGGTTTTTCTTACATATTTGTTCGGTGTTCTATTGATCCATAAATTTCAGTACCTGGTTATATACATTTTCTGCGGTGTAACACAGCTTTTCGTCCAGTACCTTGGCGGGTGCCGAATACCCAAAACTTTCCATTCCTAAAACTTTTCCGATAGGGCCAACGAGCCCGCTAAGCGTTACCGGCAATCCTGCCGTTAATCCCAGCGTGGGCAGGCCTGGAGGGAGTACTTCTTCCTGGTATGCCTGATCCTGTTCGCGGAACAATCCTTCGGAGATCACCGAGACCACCTGTACCCGGAGTCCTTTTCTTTCATGAAGCAACCTGGAACCATCATACAGTGTAGACACTTCTGAGCCGTTACCGACGAGTACCAGGTCGATCAGGCCATCATCTTTATAAACGATATATCCGCCTTTTTCTGCGCCGAGGGCTTCCTGGTAGCGATTTGTTGCAGCCGGCAGGTCGGGAATGTTTTGTCTTGACAGCAGCAGGGCGGTCGGGGTACTGGTGTTTTCCAGTGCCATTTTCCAGGCTACGCTGGTTTCTAAGGCATCGGCGGGACGAAGTACCAGCATGCTTCTATGGCCGCTGTGATTCTTCAGTTTCTCCAGCAAGCGTATTTGTGCTTCCTGTTCCACAGGCTGATGCGTTGGTCCGTCTTCTCCCACGCGGAAGGCATCGTGTGTCCAGACATATTTTACCGGCAGCTCCATCAGTGCTGCGAGTCGAACGGCGGGTTTCATATAGTCAGAGAACACGAAGAAGGTGGCACATACCGGAATGATCCCTCCATGCAGTGCCATGCCGTTGGCGATTGCTCCCATGGTAAGCTCGGAAACGCCTGCTTGAAGGAATGCACCGCTAAAGTCGCCTTTTACAAACTGTGTGGTTTTTTTGAGGAAGCCGTCTGTCTTGTCGCTGTTAGACAGGTCGGCAGAGGCCACGATCATGTTTTCTACGTTCTCTGCCATATACGCCAATACAGCACCTGATGCTGCCCGGCTGGCAATATTATTTTTTTGTGGGATGGCTGAGAAGTCGATCTCCGGAGCTTTCCCGGAAAAGAAGTCACGATGCTTTTGGGCTAGCTCCGGGTTTTCGGCTTCCCATTTGGCCAGAACGGCGTTCTTTTCTTTTGCGACCTGACGCTTGCTGTCATTGATTTTATCCCACCAGGCTTGTACATCTTCGAAGATAACAAATGGGTTGTGGGGATCGCCACCAAGGTTTTTTATGGTTTTTTCGTAGGATGCACCAGCGTCGGAAAGGGGCATGCCATGTGTTGAAGACTGCCTTTCAAATGAACTTCCATCATCTGCCAGGGCACCCTTGCCCATGATGGTCTTGCCGATGATCAGGGTAGGCCTTTCCGTTTCCTGGTTGGCTTTTTTGAGGGCTTCGCGAATCTCATCTGCATCGTTGCCATTGATGGTCATCACATTCCATCCCCAAGCCTGATATTTCATGGCTGTATCTTCATGTGTCACAGCGTTGGTTTCAGTAGAAAGCTGAATGTCGTTCGAGTCGAAGAACATAATCAGGTTGTGCAGTCCGAGGTACCCTGCAATACGTCCGGCACCCTGGCTGATCTCTTCCTGTATGCCCCCATCCGAGATGAACGCATAGGTTTTGTGCGCATGATCTTCGCCAAATCGCGCCACGAGGAACCGTTCGGCTATGGCTGCTCCGACAGCGTTGGTATGGCCCATCCCAAGAGGGCCGGAAGTGTTTTCCACACCCCTTGAGGGGTCTGCTTCCGGGTGACCAGGCGTGGTGCTTCCCCACTGGCGGAAGTTGGCCAGATCATCCATATTATAGTATCCTGCGAAAGCTAAAATGGAATAAAGCATGGGCGACATATGACCCGGGTCAAGGAAAAACCGGTCGCGATGCTGCCAGTTGCCGTTATCAGGGTCGTAATTTAAAAATTCGGAGTAGAGGATGTTTACAAAATCCGCACCGCCCATGGCGCCGCCCGGGTGGCCTGATTTCGCCTTTTCTACCATGGCAGCTGCCAGTATTCTGATGGAGTCTGCAGATTTGATGATGATTTCTTTCATAGGTGAATGGATGTCTTTGAGATTAGTAATTATAGAATATTTTTTTTGGACTGTGACAGGGTCTGATCTGCTAAAAAAATTAGCTTGTATATACAAGATTGCAAATATAAGGTATTTTTATGGATTGAATAGTAGTCTATTGTCTCAAACCCTTTAAAAAATGAATCAGATGTTAAAAAAAATCACAGAAAATCTTCTTGACACAGTTGAGGTATTTCATATCTTTGCAGATATATCAACAATTTCCCCTTTTGCTTTATGCAGAAAACGATAACTATCACAACTGATTCCAGAGAAGGCTTATATGATATTACCCGTCAGGTGGCTGAGATAGTTGGTGGCAGCCGGATTCGAACAGGGATGGTCAATGTGTATGTTCGAGGCGCCACTGCGGGTATCATGATACAGGAGAACTGGGATGATTCTGTGCAAACTGATGTTATCCATTTATTACAGAAGCTGATCCCAGCTGGCGTATGGCTGCACGACGCACAAGATGGCAATGGCGACTCTCACCTGAAGGCAGGCATAGTTGGCCCGCAGGAAACCATCCCAATTATAAAAGGGAAGATGGGATTATCTACCTGGCAGAATATCTTCCTTTGTGAATTTGATGGTCCGCGTGATAAAAGAGAGGTTGTGGTTACCATATTAGAAACTGTAGATCAAACTTAATCATCATTAATCGTACTTAAAAAATGGAAAGCAAAAAGAATTTCAGAGTGAACCTATTGATCATTACTACACTGATCATCTCATTTCAGTTTATGACATCATGTGTTGACCCTTCAGGCAAAGCTGCCTTTACCGGGGCAGAGGGAGAAGTGGAGATCATCACACTTCAGCCGGGTCATTTTCATGCTGCACTGGTTCTGAAGTCCATGCATCCGCAAGTGAACCCGCTGGTACATGTGTATGCATCGGATGGCCCGGAACTGGCCGGTCATCTCAGGTTGATAGAATCCTACAACAACCGGGCTGACAACCCCACATCCTGGCAGCTGGAGGTATATAAAGGAGAAGATTATTTAGAGAGAAGCATCCGTGAGAGAAAAGGCAATGTGATGGTTACAGCGGGCAACAATGCCAGAAAAACGGATTATATTCTGCAGTTTATCGAGGCTGGTATCAATGTCTTGGCCGACAAGCCCATGGTGATATCTCCGGAAAACTTTGATAAGCTTCTGAGGGCTTTCGACCTGGCTGACCAGCAGGGTGTGTTGTTGTATGATATCATGACTGAGAGGTCTGAGATCAATACGAACCTGCAACGCAGGCTTTCACAGAATGTGGACGTTTTCGGGAACCTTATAGAAGGCACTCCCGAAGAGCCTGCAATCACCAAGGAGAGTGTGCATCATTTCTTTAAATATGTATCAGGGGCTCCACTGGTGCGGCCGCCGTGGTTTTTTGATACAGAACAACAGGGAGAAGGCATCGTGGATGTTACCACACACCTTGTTGATCTGATCCAGTGGCAGTTGTTTCCTGGTCAGATCATCGATTATAAATCAGATATAGAGATGTTGGCAGCCAGCAGGTGGCCGACAACAATGAGCCCGGATGAATTTAAACGGGTCACCCAGTTGCCTGAATACCCTGATTACCTCAATAAGTACCTTAAAAATGATACCTTGCATGTATATTCCAATGGTGAGATGATTTATAAGTTGAAAGGCAAGTACGCGAAAGTATCTGTTATTTGGGACTATGAAGCACCTGAAGGGGCTGGGGATACACATTATTCAACTATGAGGGGAACCAGGTCTGACCTGATCATTAAACAAGGAGCAGAAGAGAACTACCGGGCAGTGCTTTATGTGACATTGAAAGATGGCAGCGATCCTGATGTGTTTGAAGGAGTGCTTGTTAACGCTGTTACGGCTGATCTTGGTTCGGAATACCCAGGTTTGGGTGTGACTCAGGTGGGTGAAAACATGTGGTCGGTCAGTGTACCTGACAAATACAGAATTGGCCATGAGGCCCATTTTGGTGAGGTCATGGAGCGGTTTCTTCAGTACCTCGTTGATGGCAAACTGCCAGAGTGGGAGGTGCCAAATATGATCTCGAAGTACTATACCAATATGAAAGCCCTGGAGATGGCGAGGGAGGAATAAGCTGAACCGATACATGAAATTTACCTGGGTACACAGACACATGATTTTCAATCAATGGGTCGAAGGTCAAAGGTCGAAGGTCGAAGGTCGAAGGTCGAA
>SKYG01000366.1 GCA_007128045.1 Bacteroidales bacterium
AAAAATATTTTCCACCCATTACAACTTTTTCGTTTACTTTTCGTCCCTTAATTGTTATATGTATACAGAGGCTTTCTTTTGCCTGTATTATGCTATTACCCTATAAAACTTTGTTTTTTTAGCAAAATTTCGGATTTGTTTGCAGCCTTGTGCTGCGTTAGGAATAATTCAGGATAAGGACAGGATGCGTTTAACCCGTTCAGCCATGCTGTCAGAGCCGTATATCGGCAATAACATCGCAACCTTATCCCGGTTGATGACTTCAGGATGATCAAGGTAATATTCCTGATCAAGATACAAAAGATCAAGAAAGGCCCTTTCTGGACTAGCCATATTGATCCCTTCATGAAGGCGTTCAATTCCATTGGTATTGAGCATTATTGATTCCTTAATCCTTCTGAACCGAAAACTGAGCGAATCAACCTCTATGTCCCGGCTCAGATAGCTTACAACCGTATAATTTCCGGCATACTGGAAGATGGCACCTGCTTTGCGTAAAACATATTCAAGAGAGAGGTAAGATGGGATGTTGATTTTGCAAGCCAGTTCTTCCGGGTTATAACCATTTTTGGCATAAATCCCTTTTCGGATATTCAGCAGTACCTGTTTGCGCACATGATAATTTACTTTCTGTTTGAGCCGGTTCCTGTCAGATTCCTTTAGCAGCAGACCCAAATCATTGAAGGTAAATACCGTACGCCGGTCTTTATAAACCTCATAAATAAAGCTTGAGTTGTTTTTCATAAACCAATAGTTTGGTTATATCAAACCTATGGTTTATAAAAGTACAATTTTTTGTGATACAAATGGTTTTTGAATTAGAAAAATATGATTAGGTAGAGCATGACCAGTAAGCCAACCGATATGTGTAGTGTCTCTTGAATTTTGTATCACGGAATTGTTGCTAACAGAAAATATAATAATTGACAATAGATGCATTTTTTGTAATTTGCACTCGATACCATGTGACATTTAGACATTTAGACAAAAAAATATAAACATATGAAGAAAAGTGATGACATTTTTGCATTGATACAAAAGGAAGTTGATAAACTCGGTCATATTCCAACCAAAGATGAATTGGATAGGATAGTTGCAAGGGTCACAGATCAGGTGAATAATACTTCACTCTCTGATGCTGAAGGCTTAAGCCCGAATCAGTTACAAGAATTGTTGTATTCACTTTTCAGTGAGAGAAGTCCGGTGCGTTTGAATGATGGGATTCATGACGAGATGGCCCTCAAATCACCTATGACGAAGTTATGTCAGGCTTTAATGCTGGAAATTGAGCAGGCTGGTGAACTTAAGTTGACTAATTTGGTTAAGGTGCGCAACAAAAAGATCAGCCTGACCGCCAAAGGCAAAAAACTGCTTAATACCCCCGGCAAGTTGTTAACAGAGTTGTTTGTTGCTTTCTGCCTGAAATTCAACTGGGGCTATTTTGACGGGTATTCATCAGAGAATGCAGCGCAGTTTGGCGTTGGGTACTCCCTGCTTCTATTGCATACATATGGTAAAATACAACGTAAGTCCGATTTCTACTCCAAACGAGTCATTGAAGCCATTCCACTGGTCTTAAATGAATTCTACGGGAGTGACTTTCGAACACAAGAAGAGGAATTTGCATCTTGCTACGAGATCCGTTTGTTTCACAGGGGGTTGGATTGGTTTGGACTCGTGGAAGCAAAAAAAGCTTCCAGAAAATATATGCAGACTGGCTATTCAGATATAAAGACCACATCTCTGTTTTATGACTTCATTCAAATCAATCTTTGAGTTTCTGCCGAAACCCGAACAGCACCACGGGCCTGTTGGGTGTGATGCCCTATATTACCACAAATTATTGTAAACCATCTGAAAACTTTTTCCAAAGTTCTTTTTTCCCGGACGCTACCACAATAAATTTGCCTTCCAATATGTATCATTTGATGGCATATCTGATTTTTTTATGGATCTTGCGGAGGCCAGTCAGGATCAATATCATATGGGTATGATGTGAATTGAAATAGATGCTATTATGAATTTTTCTTGTAATCGGGTATTGTTATGAGATCATATAAAGTAAATTTTAAATTTCTTGTCCTGGGTTTTTTCTTTCTTATACTTGGGATACTTTTGCGTTTATACTATCTGAATTTCAATATGAAATACGAAAGTCTTGAATTTTGGGCAGGAGCAGCTAGTTTTTCTTTCGTGTTTTTCTTCTTTGTGGGTTTTTCCGAAAAAGACCATGTTTGGTGGAAATTGGTGATAATGGCTGTGTTATTGATATTGTTTAATTTTCTTATAAACCATCGGGAAATGGATATGTCTTTTTTGTGCAGATCATCGGGTGTGCTGGTTGGACTGGTTTTGGCTTCCATCAGTTTCATAGGGGCAGTCAAAAAATGGCTTACCTCCTGAGTATATCAGCGTAATCAGCGGGAAAACGTCAGCACATGCTTCCGGGCCATGAACGACAAGGTGAAGCCACGCGCTGCCAGCAGCAGGATCAGGGCCAGCCACAGTGCATGGTTGTCAATCACAGGCAGCAGCAGGTAATAGGCAGAGAAGAAGATTCCGATGGTCGATATCAGCATGGAGTTGCCCCTATGTAAGCTTTGTTCTCAAGATGCCCCATCAGTGCCATGTCGACCATGCCCAACAATGGCACGGTGATGTTGCTGATGATGTTCGGTATGGCAAGATCAAGGATGCGGCGATTCATAGTAACATTGTTGATGGTTGCGATAAGGTGGCTGGTGTGCATAAATGATTGCCCAAATATAGCTATCTTTGTAGACTGTTCATCAAATTGAAGCGCCATTACCCCCAAAACTGTTCATACAAATCAAATGCTGGTGTTTGCCATCCAGTTTCACGACCCACTGGGTGTGCTGATCGTACCTTACCTGGTGCAACAGGCAAAAGACGGTCGGTTCATGATCGGCACGCAACGTCTGTATGGTCATACTGTGGCCGGCTACATCGACTCCCTCAGCGATGTGGAAAAGCAGCTCATGAAACTCACCGATGAATGCAGCGATCCGCACCTATGCAAAAAGTTTTCAAAAAGTGCCCGCAACGCGGAAGCCTTATACAGTGAACTCTCCGAATCGAAGCTGAAGTCGTTGGTGATGCCATACACCCAAATCCGTATCAGCAAATGCTTGCAGCTCATGCAGGAGCATGGGATGATGTTGTATTTTAAAGGAGAAAAAGACAACGCGGTAGACGGTGAACAGATCCTGTTGCCCAAAAAACCGGCAAAGGCCGTATTTCACTTCATAAAAGATGAACAGGGCCTGCGCTACAAACTGGGCCTGAAGCAAGAGGGTGTCGATATTCCATTGTCTGGAGAGGGCTCCCTCGTGCTGGTCAATGAACCGGGTTGGGTGCTGGTGAACCAAATGGTTTACCGTCTGGAGGATGGTGTGGAGGGCAACAAGGTGAAGCCCTTTTTTAATAAGGAATTTGTTAGCATCCCCGCATCGTTTGAAGAAAAGTACTTTAAAGGCTTTATGCTTAAAGTCATAAAAAAACATGAGGTAAAGCTCGAAGGAATCAGGCTGGATGTCGAGTCACCTCCCTGCCGGCCGGTTCTCAAACTGGAGTTGGACCTGGAAGGACATCCCATTCTGATGCTTTACTTTCAGTACAGCCATAGACGTTGTCAGCTTACCGACACCAACACCAGCTGGGCTGAATTGCTTTCTGACGATGGCTGTCATGGTTTCAAAAAAATGCATAGAGACCTCGCGGCTGAAGAAAGGTACATTCAGGCATTACGGGGAATGGGCCTTACAAGCAGGGGTAAAAATAGTTTCTTGATTCCGGATAAGGCCGATGCGAATCGAGGCAGAGGAATAGCCATGGAGGGTCACGGATCGGCAGAGAACAAGCTAATCAGCCAAAAGCAATCCTCCTTGTTCCAGCTCATCGAATGGATGGGTAGGCATGCTGAAGACTTAAAGGCCCTCGGCTTCAGCATAGAGCAGGACTTTTTAGAAACCACCTACTATCCTTCCATTCCCTTGGTAGAAATGAACATCAGTGCTGGTAACGATTGGTTCGACATATATGCTGTGGCGGTTTTTGGGGAATACCGAATTCCGTTCATACAGCTGAAGAACCATTTGCTCAATGGTATCCGCGAATATGAACTTCCTGATGGTCGTGTGGCCATATTGCCTGAAGAATGGTTTTCCAGGTACAATAAGCTGTTGGTTTATGGACAAACCCTGGATGGCAATCTGAGGATGAGAAAACACCACTTCAGGCTTGTTGAACAACTGAAGCCTCATCTGGAAAGTCTGCCGGAGGGCATGGATATTGGCTCTGCAGAACCATTCACTATGCCGGAATTGCCTCCCACACTCGATCAGGTCTTGCGTCCCTATCAGCGTGCCGGATATGCCTGGTTGTTCTGGCTGTACCGCAATGGCTTTGGTGGTTGCCTTGCCGACGACATGGGCCTGGGAAAGACCCTGCAAACCCTTGCTCTGCTGCTGAAGCTGAAAGTTGATGCACGACAGGAAACCCAACAGGAAACCCAACAGGAAACCCAACAGGAAACTCCATATATAACCATCAGGCATTCAGGAGACCAGCTAAGTCTGTTTGGTGACCCCGATAACGCTGATTTGCCTGCTGCCCGCACTTCGTTGATCATCATGCCACTGTCGTTGGTATATAACTGGGAGAATGAGATCAGAAGGTTTGCGCCGGATCTCAGGTATATGAAATACCTCGGTTCAGCCCGCGAAGCAGATGTGGAAATGCTCCTACAGTATGATATCGTGCTAACCACATACGGCACTGTCAGAAACGACGCAGAGCTATTGAAAAACCTACCGTTTTGCTTTGTAGTGCTCGATGAGAGCCAGCTGATAAAGAATCCCAAATCACAGGTGTCGGAAGCCGTGAATATGCTCAATGCAGAGCATCGCCTGGTGCTTACGGGTACACCCATAGAGAATTCACTGGACGACCTTTGGTCGCAACTGTCGTTTGTCAATCCCGGCATGCTGGGAAGCTTGTCGTTCTTCAGGAAAGTATTTGTCCAGCCAATAGAAGGTGCCGGCGACCAGCTGAAGAAGGCAGAGCTGAACGAGATGATCAAACCTTTTATCCTGAGACGAACAAAAGACCAGGTCGAACCCGACCTTCCTGAACTGACAGAAAAGATACATTACTGTGAGATGGGGGAGGAGCAGCGTAGCTTGTATGAGACGAAGAAGTCGGAGATGCGCAATCACCTTCTGGAGGTCATGGCATCGGGCGACAGGTCGCGACTAAAGATAAATGTGTTGCAGAGCCTGCTGCAGTTGAGACTACTGGCCAACCACCCGAAGCTGGTAAAACAGGTGGGTACACTTTCAGGGACACAGGCAGATGCACTATTGGGAAACCAGGCAGATGCAATTCCAGAAAACCAGGCCAATGCAACCTCCGGGAAGTTCGAGGAGGTGATCCGTATGACAGAAAATCTGATGGCGGAAGGACATAAGGTGTTAATATTTAGTCAGTTTGTTAAGCACCTGCATCTCTTTAGAGATTATTTCGAACACAACGGGCTGAGCCATGCCTGGCTTACGGGGCAACAAAAGGCTGGTGACCGCGAAAAGACCATCACCGATTTTCAGAATGACCCTGACAAGCTGCTGTTTCTGGTGTCGCTGAAAGCAGGAGGTGTGGGTCTGAACCTCACCGCGGCAGACTATGTGTTTATCCTTGATCCGTGGTGGAACCCGGCCGTCGAGAAACAGGCCGTCAGCCGTGCACACCGTATCGGACAGCACCGCCACGTATTCTCCTATAAGTTTATCACCACCAACAGCGTTGAAGAAAAAATCCTAAGCCTGCAACAGGCAAAGGCCCACCTGGCTGGTGACTTTATCAGCAGCAACAACCCCTTTAAGGGTTATTCCGATGAGGAGATCCTGGAGATTTTCGAATGAGATAAGATAAAATTC
>SKYG01000099.1 GCA_007128045.1 Bacteroidales bacterium
ATGTTGAGGGCCTCGACAGATTTGATCTCGGGGATGGCTTTTCTGACCGCCTGCTCGACACCCGACTTCAGGGTCATGGTACTCATGGGGCATGTCCCACAGGCGCCCATCAATTCTACCACTACTACATTGTCGTCGGTTAATTCAACGAAACGAATGTTCCCTCCATCTGCTTCCAGATACGGACGTATCTGTCCGATTACATTTTCAACTTTATTGATCAATTCGGCTTTTACTGTGGCTGACATTGGTATGGTTTTTTATTTTTATTTAGTTTCGGTAAAAATAATAATCTTTTCTCAGATGTTAGCAAAAAATATGCCATTACCAATAATTTTGAAGCTGGCACTATAACTCTTTAGCTGGATCCCAGAATAGCTGATTGAAATTAACTACCTTGTCGTTGGAGACAGTAATGTTTTCGCTTTCAAGCAGTTGTTTCATTGTGTCGGATCCACCAAAGTGATGTTTTCCTGTTAGCATGCCGTTCCTGTTAAGCACGCGGTGAGCAGGTACATAGTTATCTGAATGGTGTGAATGATTCATGGCCCATCCAACCATTCTTGCCGAGCCTCTGCTACCCAGATAATTTGCGATAGCTCCATAGCTTGTAACGCGGCCATGCGGAATTAGTCGTACCACCTGATAGACCCTTTCAAAAAAACTTTCTTCCATCAGGCTTCAGTGGTTTTAAGTTTAAAGCTCAGGTATTTGATGGGGATACCCTTGTCCAGGTACATGTTCTCATAATAGGTCTGGATGTCGAGCAGCAATGGTTCGGGTATTTTTCTTTCATTGTACAGGTCATAGCTGGAGAAGATCAGCATATGTCCTTCTGCCTGGATTATGTCGAGTGTGAATTCAAAAAGTTCCTTGTTGTCTGTTTTGAGATGAATCAGACTGTCTGGTTTCAATATATCCTGGTATCTTTTGAGGAACTGTGGTGAGGTGAGTCTTTTTTTCATTCTTGATCCTCTGGGCTGCGGGTCGGGGAAGGTAATCCATATTCCTGACACTTCATTTGGTTCAAAGAAATAGTTTATCCGTTCAGCCTGAATACGCAGAAAGGCGGCGTTATAGATACCTTCTTCCAGGGCATCCTTTGCTCCTTTCCATATCCTGTCACCTTTAATATCAATACCAATAAAATTATGTTCAGGATATGTCCTGGCCAGGCCAACGGTATACTCCCCTTTTCCACATCCGATCTCCAATATGATGGGGTAGTCATTGCGAAAGAAATCACTGTTCCATTTGCCTTTATATGCAGTATTGCTTTCCGGAAATTTGATCTCCGGCTGGACAACATTAGAGAAGGCATTGATCTGTGAGAATTTCTTCAGTTTATTCTTAACCACAACGCGACAATATGATTTCCGGTTTTTGTTTAACGATGCAGAATGTAAGCATCGGGATTAACCTGTTCCTTTACGGAGTCCAGAAGGGCTTCTGCTTCATTCAGGTCGTAATAGTAGCCATAGCACACCCTGTGATAATTGAATCCGGTTGTCATAAATACGCTGGCCAGAGGTGCTCCCTGTTTTCTCAGGTTAAGGGCCAGCTCTTTGGCTGTTGCTTCTTCAGGAAAACTTCCTACTACAATGAAATACACTTTTCTGCCCGGTTCTGGTTTTGGGGGTTCGACCTCAGGGTCAACAGTGGGTGGTTGTTGCTGTTCCTCTCTGACTGCTTCTGCTGTGGGTTCCTGGCTGGCTACCTGCTGATCAGTCACCTCCTCAGGTGAAGGTTCGACAGGTGCAACCACGGTAGTTTCCACAGGCTTTGGCTGCCTTGTGCAACTAAAGAAATACTGATAGTTTATTGCAAGAATGATAATGATCACCAATATAGGCACCACGGTGAAAGCAATCCACCGGAGTGCTGGTGGCAGGGTTCGTTTTTGTTCTTGTTCTTGTTCCATAATAAACTCCTCATGTTTGTGATGGGTTTCTTGATTATTCATATCTGCTGCTGTAGGTTCAACGGCTGATAGATATTCTGCTTCATCTGCTTTCTCCGGCTTATCTGCTGGCAAGGGCTGCTCCGGTAATTTTTGTGGTGGCGCACTGACCGCTCCAAGCCCGGAGGTCTCATCGAGGTAGTTCACCGCAATATCAGGATCAAAGTTGATAGCGCCATCCTGACCCAAACTAAAGATACCAATTTTTTCCAGTTCTACTTTTTTTCCGTTTGCCATCAATTCAGATACCTCTGCAACATAATCTGTCAGGTATTTTGATACCTGTTCTTCGTGCATTTGCTGTTGCTCACACAGGTGGGCAACAAGAGGGGTTTCTCCATATTTCTTATCCGGGTTGAAGGCAACGGTCTTTGACGGCGCTTCAATCCTTCCCTCCTCCTGAACAAATCTGGCGGGGTTGTATTGGGTGTAAAACTCTCCAAATCCCGGTAATATAATGGAATCATGGTCATAAAGAAGTTCACTGATATATTTGCCGATTTTCATGTGTTTATATTTTTTGTCTGAAGGTCTGAAAGTCTGAAGGTCTGAAAGTCTGAATGTCTAAAGGTCGAAATGCCTGAGATGCTCCAAGCGCCCATAATCATTCTCCTGTGTGTCAAAGCGTTTATCATGGGCATTCCTGTTTATTTTTCCTTTGACTTTGGACCTTTGACTTTGGACCTGAGTTTTTTCAGGTCTTCCGGTGTATCTATTGCTATATGTTGCATTGCTGTTTCACGCATATATATATCCATCCCATTTTCTATCCATCTAAGTTGTTCAAGAGATTCCGCTTTTTCAAGTATGCCTTGTTTCAGGCTTCCTATATGTTCCAGTGCTGTGACACGGTATCCATACATGCCAATATGTTTGAAATAATTGACGTTATTGACCCATTGATCTCTTGGTAAATCTCTGATAAACGGAACAGGCAGCCGGCTAAAATAGATTGCCTTGTTGTTATTGTTTACAATTACTTTTACGGTATTTTCATCAAAAAGTTCTTCAGATCGTTCAATTCGCTTGTAAAGGCTGGCGATCTGAGCCGGTCTGTCAGTGAAGACCCCTAATAGCAGTTCAATCTGCAGGGGGTGAATAAATGGTTCATCGCCCTGGATATTAACAACTACATCATCTTTGGTGTATTGTCCTTTGTTGATTACTGATATGGCTTCCCGGCAACGGTCGGTACCGCTTACGTGATCCGGGCTTGTCATGACCACATTACCGAATGTCTCTACGTGTTGTGCAATCAGATCATTGTCTGTTGCGACATAGACTTCAGAGAGGGCTGTGCATTTAAGTGCTTGTTGGTACACTCGTTGAATCATTGATTTACCTTTGATAGTAATCAGAGGCTTTCCGGGGAAGCGGCTTGATGCATAACGGGCAGGTATGATCCCAATAAACTTCATAAAATAATGCTTAAAACAGGCCGTGTATCTCGGCATCAATTTTTTGGATAACCTTTCCGAGGTCAGTGGGGTTCTCACAGAATTTGATGGTATCAACGCTGACAATCAACAGTTTGCCCAGATCATAATTGCTAATCCATTCTTCATACCGGTCATTCAGGTGGTTCAGGTAATCAATTCGGATGGAGTTTTCGTAATCCCTTCCCCGTTTCTGTATCTGTGTGACGAGGGTTGAAACGCTGGCCCGCAGATAAATCAACAGGTCAGGTGGTTGTATAAAAGAACTCATAAGTTCAAATAACCTGGAGTAATTGTCAAAGTCGCGCGAAGCCATTAAGCCCATCGCATGAAGGTTGGGTGCAAATATATGGGCATCTTCATAGATCGTTCTGTCTTGAATCACCGTTTTGCCGCTGTTTCTGATGTCTACAATCTGCCGGAATCTGCTGTTTAGAAAATAAATCTGCAGGTTGAAAGACCACCGCTGCATATCCTCATAAAAATTATTCAGATAAGGATTGGTTTCCACGTCTTCATAATGGGCTTCCCATCCATAATGTTTTGAAAGAAGGCCTGCCAGGGTGGTTTTCCCTGAGCCAATGTTTCCAGCAATTGCTATATGCATAAGGCATTGTTTTTCTGTGAGCAATGAATAGGTAGATGCTTATTTTCCGGTATTACCGCCTGGATTATGTTGTATAAAGGGAATTAATTCGTCAACGTATTTTCTGCCATTAAACAGTCTGGGAACTTTGTTTTGCCCGCCTATCTTCCCCTGAGATTTTAACCAGTGAAAAAAAGTTCCTTTCGGCGCAGTGACCACTTTTGGCAGATGCAGCATTAAATCGTGAGAACGTTTGGCTTCATAGTCTGAGTTGAGATTCTTCAGTTCCTGATCAAGGGTTTGAATAAATGACTGCATATTGTTGGGGATAGCTTCAAATTCAATGATATATTCGTGAGAAGCTGATTCCTCCCCATCCATAAATACCGGTGCGGCAGTGTATTCATTAATAATGGCCCCAGTTGCCTCGCAGGCTTTATCCAGTGCTTTGTCTGTGTTGTCGACCACAATTTCTTCTCCAAAGGCGTTGATAAAATTTTTTGTTCGCCCGGAAATTAGTATCCTGTGAGGCGACAGGCTTGTAAACCGAACCGTATCCCCGATCATATATCGCCACAAACCGGCATTGGTGGAAATGATCATGGCATAATTTGTATCGGTTTGAACATCCTGCAAGGGAATTACAGTAGGATTTGGCTGGCCTATTTCATCCATGTGTATAAACTCATAAAATATTCCATAGTCGAGCATCAGGAGCAGCTCAGGTGAATCAGGCAAATCCTGGATGCCAAAAAATCCTTCAGAGGCATTGTATGTCTCCAGATAAACCATACTGTCAGAGGAGACCACCTGCTCGAATTGCTTTCTGTATGGAACAAAACTGACACCACCGTGAATAAACAGCTCGAAATTTGGCCATACTTCCATGACGTTGTTTTTGCCGGTAATCTCCAGTACCCGCTTTAGCAAGATAAGGTTCCAGGAAGGCACACCACTGATGCTGGTAACATTTTCTGTTATCGTGGCCCTGGCAATCTTCTCCAGTTTTTCTTCCCAATCTTCAATCAGGGCCAGCGAAACATCCGGTGTGCGAAGAAAATCAATCCAAAACGGGGTGTTCTGCAGCAATATAGCAGAAAGGTCTCCGAAATATGCCTGGTTATTAATCTCACTAACTGTATGACTGCCGCCCATGATCAGGCCTTTACCGGTAAACAGGCTGGTGTCGGGATTGTTGTGGCAAAAAATCGAAAGAACATCTTTGCCTGCTTTGTAATGACAATCTTCCAATGCGGAAGCGGTAACGGGGATGAATTTGCTTTTATCACTTGTGGTGCCTGATGATTTGGCAAACCAGTGCGTTTCTTCGGGCCATAAGATATTATTCTCACCGGCAATGAGCCGCTCCACATATAGTTTAATATCATCATAATCCTGTATTGGTAAACGGTCTGCAAAGCTACGATAGCTATCAATTGAGTCAAAATCGTACTTTTTACCCCATTCTGTATCTTTCGCTGTACGTAATAAACGTTTCAGTAATTCCTGTTGTACCTCAACAGGGTTTGCTTTGAAGTACTCGATCTGAGTAATTCGTTTCTTAAAAAACCAATAAACAACAGAATTAATGAATGACATATATTGTGTGGAAAATTTTTTGCGTTGTAAATAGATACTATCCTGGATTATTCATGCTTTAATTCAGGCTATTTGTTATTTCCAATATGTACTGCAAAAATAATATTTATGAGCGCACTTTTGAATAAAAAATTATTGTATTGCATGGTATATTACCAAATATATACTGACAGACTGGTTCATAACCTGATGAATTGAATGCGTACAACAGTCTTTATCAAATTGTTTGGTTAAAATACTTAATTTTGACGAAACCCACAGATGTATAATTAATTAATTGAACATGCCTGCACTGAATTATTTGAAAAGAATCACGGGTTTCGACCTGTCTTCCCGAAAG
>SKYG01000138.1 GCA_007128045.1 Bacteroidales bacterium
ACTATAAAACTGTTGATGCAGTAATAAGAAATTTTGAAATAATAGGCGAAGCTTCAAAAAATATCCCACCAGAAATAAAAGATAAATATCCTGAGGTACCATGGGCTGAAATGTATTTGATGAGGAACAAAGTAACTCATGAATATTTCGGTGTCGATTATGAGATCATTTGGGATATTGCTAAGAATCACTTGCCTGACAATAAGAATCAGATAGAAAGTATATTAAAACCAGGACATTAAGCACTGGGCATAACATCAAATACCGTTCCGAAGAAGATTTGAAGAAAGTCCACCAAGCAGGCACCCGGGAAGAAACATCCCCCTTCCCGGAAGAAGTGCTATTGCTCAGTTGTCGAAGTATGTCGTCACCAAAGAACCTGCCCTTGTTTCACAACTGCCACGTATGAAAGAGATAAATGCGGAGACCTTCAAAGAAATGATTGAAAATAGAAACGTTGCTGTTGTTGATACCCGCAGCTATCTTGCCTTTGGCAGCCAGCATATTCACGGACCGTGGAGATGCGTGAAAGACATACAAAACTCAACAATGAAGATGCTATTATAATGGTTGGCATCTGACCTGAATTAAAAGCATGAATAATGCAGGTTAAAGACATTATTGGTTGCACTATAAAAACAAAAATATGTCTGAACATAATGGTATAATGTTGCAGTACTTCCATTGGTACACGCCTGCTGATGGGAGTTTGTGGAAACAACTGGCAGAAAATGCCCAAATGCTGGCCGACGCAGGGATAACCTCAGTTTGGCTTCCCCCAGCCTATAAAGGAGCTGCCGGGGAAACACAACAACAATATCATTACACAGAGTGATTTACAAATCCTACTCATACGACATGACAAACATTGGTACGCTATGCAAAAGAGCCAAATCACGCACCCTCCAGGAATTCCAATATTTACCAGTATTCTGCTATTCTGGCGTTTATTTGAAAGGGCTCACTAAGGGCTCAAATCGGATTTAATAAAATGGCACAGAAGGGATATACCTGAGCATAGAATGAATGAAAATATGAGAACACCATTGGATTGCCTTGCGGCGATCCTTTAGTGGGGGTGACTCAAACCAAAAGCCCTGGTTCGCTATCGCTCACCATAGGGCTTTTTTCCTGCCCCGAACTCCAGAGCAAGCTCTGGGTTCAGGCCATGAAAAAAGCCCTGCGGCATTGCCGCAGGGCTTTTGGTTTGGTGGGGGAGGAAGGATTCGAACCTCCGAAGGCGTAGCCAACAGATTTACAGTCTGCCCCATTTGACCGCTCTGGAACTCCCCCTGGGCAACTAAAGTACATAATGGCGGGGCAAAGATACTTATTCAGACCGAAAAGTAAAGAAAAAAATGCGTTCCGAAATCCGGTAAATCCGATTAATTCTGAGGATCAGCGTCTTTAAACAACATTTTTTTGTATTTGGCCAACAAGGCATTGATATCTCCGGATATATTCAGAAAATATACCGGGATGATGAACAACAGGGCTGCAGCACTGCTACGCAATAATACATCAACGAAGAGGTTTGCGATCTGGCCAATGGCGCCTGAGATCATCATGATCGCAAATAAAATGATGGGTACCGGTACCTGCCTCCATTCAAAAGGCTGAAGCCGGAAATGAACCCTGATGAAAATGATCCGTATCAGGTTAAAGGCGATCATGGAGAACATGCTTGCCAGAGCAGCACCATTCATCCCAAGAATTGGTATAAGAATCAGGTTGGTGATGACCGCAACAACCACCAGTACAATGGTGAAATACAGATCATAACGAAATTTTTTTGACGTAAGCAAAATGGTGCCATTCAACCCAGCGGCCATGTCAAACAGCTTGCCCATCCCAAGAAAAAGAAAAACAAACCTGCCTGCCTCATAATCTCCTGGCATCAGCATAAATATGGAGTCCAGGTTTACCCATATGAGAAGAAACATGCTTCCACCAATCACCATATTGGTGGCAGTTGCCTTTTGGTAGATGTTTTGCATGCTTCTCAAGTCGCGGCTTTTCCAATATTTTGCCACGATGGGCCCCGACACCTTTAACATGGAACGGTAGGGGATGAGCAGTACAGAAGTGATAAACACCATGGTGGTATACACCCCGGCGGTGCCCAGGTCAATCATTCCTGCAACCATTAGTGAGTCTATACTCGAGAGAAGCATCGCACTAAGGTTGTTGAACAAGGAGAACAGGCCATATACCACCATGATCTTTCCCAGTCTTCTGACGCTGCTTGTTATCGTGGGATGGATAAGCAGTTGTTTGATGATCAAGGTGTATATTACGATCACTATTGCCGGCAGGCAGTTCACGGCTACATATAAGGCCACAAATCCCGGGAAGCTGATCAGGTTCAATGCAAATAACAAGATGGTTATGGTGATGAATATCCTAAGAAACAGCTCATGAATAACCGACGGTGCCGTATTTTTATGCAGGCTGCGAAGATAGGACTCAAAGAACTGGTAAAACAGGCTTGCCAGGGCCATGGGTACCACGAACCAGATGTATTCTACCAGCAGCGGACTTGAGTTCGAGTAAAGTAGTTCGAAAGGTTTTTGAAGGATTGCAAATAAAAGTGTAGCAATTATGAAACCAGCAGAAATAAGTACCATCATGGCGAACAGAAATCCGTGATGTTTCTTGCTATGATCATTAAAGAACGGGAAAAACCGCAGGGTGATGTTATAGGAGCCCATGGCAGCAACCTGGGCATAGATCACGGATATGGTGATCATGATGTTGGCCAGCCCAACCTGTTCTGTAGTCAGGAAATTGGTAAACAGGAATACTTTGTTCAGGTAGCCGATGACAGCCCCGATGTAGGAAATTATGGTGATCCGGAAACTGTCGCGCTGTACGATACCCATATTAATGTAATAATGCCATCATGCAAATTGTCAGATATCCCTCTGTGACTGGGTTCAATAAGTATGTCAGTACGGGGTCGCTCTACATGGAGTCGGGACAAATGTTCCTGTATGTCGGAAAGCCATCCGAGCGATGTAAATAAACTATTGTCAGATGAATGACCGGTTTTTTTACAAAGGTAAATAAGCCTGGGCTAATTGATTGAAAATCTTTAAAAATACTTTCTGAACACATGCCTGAGCTTCTCCATATTAAACGGCTTGGTGATGTAATCGTCGAATACATCGCCGTATTGATGCATTTCTGATTTCAATGCGTAGGCAGTCTGGGCGATCACCGGCAAATGGGGCTTTAACGATTTGATCTGTTTGGTGGCCGTATAGCCATCCATGACCGGCATTTTAATGTCCATCAGCACCAGGTCTATTTGTTGCTCACGGCAAATATCGATGGCTTCCTGGCCGTTATCAGCATGTATTAACTGGATGACGATTGTATCAAAAAGGGTTTCCAGTAAGGCCTCCAGATAGGCAAAGTTTGCTGCTTCGTCTTCGGCCACCAATAACGTGATGGATTTTTCTTTTTCTGCTGCTGATATTTCTGGTATTGATGGTATGTTCTCCGCGTTGCCTTTCACGGCTTTGTATGGGATGGTGAACTGAAATGTGGCGCCTTTTCCAGGTTCAGACTCCACCCATATAGCCCCGCTCATCAACTCAACAAAGCCCTTGCAGATGGATAAGCCCAAACCGGTTCCGCCAAAATCACGACTTATGGTGTCATCGGCCTGGGTAAAACGCTCAAAGATCATTGTCGCTTTACTTTGGTCGATGCCAATACCTGTATCCCTGACATAAAACCTAAGCTTGTTATCCTGTTTTTGGCATCCTACGACAACCTTTCCTTCTTCAGTAAACTTGAGTGCGTTTGTAATCAGGTTATTGAGAATCTGAACGAGTTTGGTTTTGTCTGTATATACCAGGGCTTCCTCTTCAGGCAGCAATTGTTCGGCAGTGAGCAGGATGCCTTTGCTATTGGCTTGCCTGGTAAAGGTGGATATCTGGTCAACAATGAGCTCGTTGATATGGATGTTGTCGCTGCGCAATCGTTCCTGCCCTGTTTCCAGCGATGAGATGGTGATGATGTCGTCAATGATTGAGGTAAGCTGCCAGCCGCGTTCAATAATGATATCCGTGAAATGCTTACGCCTTCCTTCATCAATATCCGGATTGTTGATCAATTCAGAGAATCCGATAATTGAATTCAGCGGCGTGCGGATCTCGTGCGACATATTTTGTAAAAAAGCTGTTTTTAGACGGTTAGCTTCTTCAGCCTTCTCTTTTGCTTTGATAAGGTCGCGTTCCATTCTTTTGCGTTCGTTTACCTCTTTCGCCAAATCACGGGCATGTTGTTTCCAGGTTTCGTAGTGGTGAATGTTCTCAATGATATGTGCTGCCTGGTTGGCAAAGCCGTGCAACATGTGAATCTCTTCATCTGTAAGAATGTGTATTTTATCTATTGATGATAAAATCAAAACACCAATGGTTTTTTCTCTGACCCGGATGGGCATATAATGATTGGAACGCAGCTTCCTTAAGTTAATAATCTCTTGTTCTGCAGGTGTGAGTTTGGCTGATAATGCATCAGCCATTAAGACAGGTTTACCTGTTCTGAAAGTCCTTTCAATATGAGGATGATCCTTCAGAATGGCGACTCGGAAATGTTCCGGGAAGTCATCAGGTAGTGCTGGCGATGTAGCTGCCAATCTGATGCTTTCTTCAGGGTGTTGCAGGTAAATGGCACCACTAACCAGCCCGGGAATCTTGATAGCATTGTCGACGATCATCTGCATGACCTTTTTTTGTTCCAGCGTCGAAGTCATCTTCTGACTTATTTCAAGGAAAGATTCAAGTCGCTGATTGCTTTTTTGTATCGCCTCTTCTATCTTGAGTCTATTCGTAAAATTGCTTACCAGTCTGACAAATGCTTCAATCAGATCTGTTTTTTGGGGCGTTGTTTTATTCTGGGTGATCATGGTGATGTTACCCAATAGCTGCTTATGTTGCTTAAAAGCTATGCAATACATCTTGTCGATGGATAACAGTTTATGTATGGCTTTTTCAATGAAATTCGAAAATTTGTTGTTAAAGAGGCCTGGAATATCAAGTGGCACCTCTGTTAGTCTTCCGCTAAATATTTTTTTGTAATATTTTGTGCTGATATCCCCTTCCAGTTTACTGATATCCTGTCCGAAAACCTTGCTTAGCTTTTTAATATTCTTTTCAACGCCTTCAATATGTTGCATTTTCCACCGGTTTGTAACATTGTTGAACTCGACGATGGAGACAATACTATGGCCATCTAATAGCTGGTTAATTTTTTTTGCGGTATAAGCAAAAATATCTTTGATAGAAGTAGTACAGGAAAGGTCGTTGGCAGATTGAGCAAGAAAAGCGTAACGTTGTTCGCTTTCATGCAATGCAATCTCGGAAAGTTTTCGTTCGGTAATGTCTTGAAATATGCATGCGAACTGGCCTTTGACAGGAGAGAATGCACTAACCTCAAAATGTTTTCCTAACCTGCCCTAATAGTTTTGGAATGAAACCGGTTCGCCTGTAAGTGCTACCTTGCCGTATGTCTCAATCCAGTAATGCTCTGTACCTGGCAATACCTCGAGTACGGTTCGGTCTATAACCATGTCTGCCTTTAACCCAATAATGCGTTCAAAGGCCGGATTCACCAAAAGGAAACGATAGTCTGATGGGATCCCGTCATCACCACAAATAATCTCATGCAGCGCATAACCGAAGGGCGCCTCTTGTATAATTTGTTGATAAAAACCGTTCTTTTTCATGCGGATGCTTGATTTATACTTATGATGGTAATGGTTTTACTGGCAGCATAAATGAAAACACAGAGCCTTGGCCCTCTTGGCTCTCTACAAACATTCTGCCCCCATGTTTATCAATAAATTCTTTGCATAG
>SKYG01000018.1 GCA_007128045.1 Bacteroidales bacterium
CAAAGGCCTTTCCGGCAAAATAGGCAGCTTTGGCACTTTGCAGCATATCGCTATGCATCCCGTCGGTGCCAAGCATGATGCGGTCGCCCAGTCCTTCGCTGTTGAAGTGACCGACATTATTGTTTAGGTTACTTTCCATGTTTTGCACCATCCAGCAAGGACTGTTTCTGAACAGTTCCCGTTCTACCATATCCAGGTGCAGTCCGTGTACAAGTATGGTTTTTGGCGAGTTGAGTAATCCGGCATCATGCCATCGTTGCATCACCCTTTTTGAATACTGTTGCAGGCAATGCTCCTGGTCGTACAGGTCTTCAGCTACATGCACATGAACACCAGCCTTATACGATTTCATAAGTTTTGCTGCCCTGCCCAGGGTGTCATCACCCACAGTAAAGGAAGCGTGGAGGCCAACCAGTCCCTGCCTTTTTTTCAGATAGCGTATAGTTTCCTCCAACCCCTGCTTGCTACCCTTTTTCCCGTTTCGGTCTGTTACCTCATAGCACAACAGGTGGCCAACGCCTACCTGTTCAAAAGCTTCAGCAATGATTTCCAGCGACCCCTCTATATGGTTTGGCGAGGCGTGGTGATCGATCACGAAGGTACTCCCGGCTTTTGCCGCGGCCATTGCAGTGACCAGCGCGCTGTAGTAGATCATGTCTTCATCCAGACATTTATCGAGTGCCCACCATATGTATTGCAGCTTCTCACGAAAGTTCCTGATTGGATTTTTTGGAGGTGGCATGCCGCGTACCAGGGCCGAATACACGTGGTGGTGGCCAATGGCAAAGGCTTTTGTCACCAGCTTGCCACTGCAATCGAGCGTTTGGTGTCCGGAGGGCAATTCGATGGCCTTCCCCGGCGGCAACAAACGGATTCCTCCATTGATGCCTTCCTCAACAAGGATATCGGCATGGGTAAACTCCAGGCTTTCCCAGTCGATATATGTGGCGTTTTTAAGTAGAATTGACATTGCATGATTTTTTTAACCGCAAAGATCGCAGTGTTATTCGCAGAGAGACGCGGAGAAAAAATTATTCTTTATACATTGCTGTTTACATAGTGATCCTTGATAGTTGGTTTTTATTATTTAGGTTTATTTACCGGTAGGCTGTACCTCATTTTGTTGTCATAAGCCGTCAGCGCGTTGACCACGGCTGCTGCGGTGGGCACCATGCCGATCTCTCCTATCCCTTTCGCTCCGTACGGCCCGTACTGGTCGGGTTCTTCGATGCCTATTACCTCCATGTCGGGCATCTCGTCGGCCCGGAGTATGCCGAGGTCTTTGAATTTGTGCGAGAGCGGCTTTCCCTCTTTAAGCGGCAGCTCTTCCTTCAGCGCGTAGCCCAGACCCATATGTATGGCCCCTTCTATCTGGCCTTCGAACAGCATGCGGTTCATGATTCTGCCCGCATCGTGCGCTGCAACCACCTTGCTGATGCGGCCCTCATCATCCAGGATCACCACCTGAGTAGCATACCCATAGGCAAAATGTATCGTCGGATCATCCACATCAGCTCCCGGCTTGCACGTCCAGTCGCACACATACTTTCCTTTGTACCTGCGGCCTGCCAGGTTTTCGATGATATTTCCCCAATAGGTCTTGCCCTGCACTTTTTCCGTATTCTGCATTCCAGATGTTATTACCTGATCTCCAGCGGGTGTTTCTACATTCTCCTTTTCAGATGGTTCTTTAGCACTAATATGGTAAATATCTGAGCAAGACTCTTTTTTCTCTTCATGGGATGGGTGGGCAGCAACCACATTGTTTCCAGTCATCCCGGCGTCATGTGCGACGGTTTGTAAATCTGCCTTCAGCCTTTTCGCGGCATCGATAATGGCGTTACCTACCAGGGCGGTAGCCCTCGAGGAGGTGGTCATCCCCGTAGGGATGCCGGCAGAAGTATCAACTACCACTTCAATAAGCTCCGGGTCGATGCCCGTTTCCTGATGCAGCGTCTGTATGGCCATGGTATGCACGCCCTGTCCCATCTCGGTCCAGCCATGGTGTATCACCACCTTGCCCTCTGCGGCAAGCTCTATGATCACCTCACTGTCGTCGATCATGCCATTACCGACGCCGGTATTTTTTATCCCACAGGCGATCCCCGCAAAGCGGGCATTTGAGAAGGCGTCCTTCACCGCGAGCAGTGTCTTTTTCAGCCCTACACCCTGCAGCCGTTGTCCGGTAGCTGTGGTAGCCCCATCCTGCAGTGCGTTGTCGTACCTTACTTGCCAACGGTCGAAGCCCCCTTGCCGGCAGATGTCGTCGATGCAGCTTTCGATGGCGAAGGTGACTTGCGGCACGCCAAATCCGCGCATGGCCCCTGATGGGATGTTGTTGGTATACACGGTAACGGCTTCGATGTCTACTGCCGGTACGGTATAGGCTCCGGTGGCGTGGCCCACCACGCGTTCCATCACCTTGGTACCTACCGAGGCATAGGCTCCTGTGTCGCCAACAGCCCTGAGCTTCACCCCCGTGAGTTTACCATGCCTGTCGGCCGCCAGGGCGATATCCATCCATACCGGATGCCGTTTGGGATGCATAGCGATCGACTCCTGTCTGGTAAGGTGAACCTTTACAGGCTTCTTCAGCAGCCAGGCGCACAGTGCTGCATGGCCCTGCACGGTAAGGTCTTCCTTGCCGCCAAAGCCTCCACCATTCTGAACCTGCACCACCCTGACTTTTTCCTCAGCCAGTCCCAATAGTTTGGCCACCTGCCTGCGGTCGACATACACACCTTGTCCCTGGCTATACAGCAGCACCCCCTCACCTTCGGGCATGGCAATGGCCGTTTCGGTTTCCAGGAAGGCATGTTCAATACGCTGAGTCTCATAGATGCCCGACGACACATAGGCAGCCTCTTCGAAAGCCTTTTCCAGGGCACCAAAACGTATGCTGCAGGTCTCCAGCACATTGGAACGTCCTTCATGCACCCTGACCTGGTCTGTGATGGCATCATGCATATCGGTTACCGGCTCCAGAACATCATATCCGATCTGTATCAGCGCTGCTGCTTTCCGTGCGATGTCTTCTGTTTCAGCCACTACAGCTGCCAGAACGTCGCCGACACAGTTGGTCGTCTGTCCTGTTTCGACCATAAGT
The DNA here is from genome assembly GCA_007128045.1 of Bacteroidales bacterium. Classification (GTDB taxonomy): domain Bacteria; phylum Bacteroidota; class Bacteroidia; order Bacteroidales; family UBA7960; genus SKYG01. Next base: position 3,107 of record SKYG01000018.1, read on the forward strand.
GGCCAATCCTGAAATATAAGTCCGACATATTGTTCTCCCGGGATATCTTTCGCCGTAAACACCCTAATCACTCCTTCCATGGCCTCTGCTACAGCGGTGTCGATGCGAAGCACCCTTGCCCGGGGGTGGTCGGTGAACCGGAGTGCCGCATGTCGCATGCCCGGGAAGTACATATCGTCGACAAAAGGCCTTTGACCCAGGGCTGTTGCCTCTGCCAGGTATTTGGGATAGCGGCTGCCGATGCCGGCCTTGTAAAGCAGGGTACGATCATATCTACCCGAAGGCTTGGGATCATTAGGGCTGTCATCAATAACATCCTGGTCTTGTGTGCCGGATGCCGCTGCCCTACCTGGTGTTTCTATCGCTGATTCAAGACCCTGTATGCCAGCATGACCAAGGTTTTTGTCATCATGAGGCATCTGATTCTGAGTACCGACTTTACTTGTTGAGATGCCACGGTCGCTATCCAATGCCGCCTCGATGGCATCCACGATCTTCACATAACCGGTACAGCGGCAGATGTTAGGTTTTACAAGCTTCACGATCTCCTGGCGGTCAGGGCGGCGGCCAGTATCGAACAGGTGTTTCACCCGCATGATAAAGCCCGGCGAGCAGAAGCCACACTGTACGGCGCCCTTCTCAGCGAACATCCGGCCAAGTAAACGGCGCAGCTCTTCAGGAAGGCCCTCGGTGGTCAGCACCTCAGCCCCATCAAGATCACCCATTTTTGTGCGACATGCCAGCCTGGGCCGGCCATTCACCTCCACGGTACAGGCGCCACAGCTGCCTTCACCAGAGCAGCCGTCTTTGGGGGAGGTGATATGCTCATGCAACCGCAAATAGTTAAGAAGAGAAGTCCCGGCAGGGCCGTCCCAGATTCGTGCTTGTCCATTAACCGTAAACTGATTCATCTGAACAATAGTACATTAATCAATATCTTCCAACTCCTTTTGTAAAGCACGCTTAATAAGTTGATTCAGGGTAATGCCCTTCATCTTGGCTGTATGGGCAGCTTTTTTATGTAATTCCGGACCAACCCTGATATTAAAAATTCCTTTGTATGATTTTTCAATAGGTTTACCCTCTGACTGACAATCTTCTATATGCATATCAACCATATATTTGAAAGAAGACTCAAGCTCCGCCACCGATGATCCCTCAAATGTAACCAGGTCATCTATGCCAATTATCTTTCCATAAAAGAGACGATCCTCAGAGCTGAAATCAACAGTTCCAACAAATCCTTTGTATGCTATGACATTTTTCATGTGTTCATAATTTGTTTTAAATAGGTCACATGGAACCGAGCCCTTCGCGAGCTCGGCGAAGCCAATCCATGTTTGATCATTCTCCTGTGTGTGAACGATTGTGCACATGCTTATTTCATCACAGTAAATGTTTATCCGTAAGTTCCCTTCTTATAAAAGCTAGCTGGTAATGCTTCAAGATATTTCCGGGATGGGGCTTGTGCAATTTTATTCTGTGTTTTGATGGTTTATTCACAAAAACAACCCTTGAACCGGATCCCTGTAATTCCTCATATCCAAAAAAGCCCAGGAGTCGCTTGAGCTCCTGATAGGTAAAGTCCTTAGGCTTTGATAGAAATCTTTTGATCAAAGTATCCTTAGTTCCCATACAAAAATAGGAATTTGTAACTAATTATCAGTTACTTTTGTAAATAATTCTTCACTGCATCCACGTCCTTCAGTCCGCTGCCGGTGAGAAGCACCACATTGTCTGATTTTTCTTCGATCCGGCCTTGTTCCTTATATTTCAGCAGTCCGGCAAATGCCGCTGCTGAAGCTGGTTCGGTAAACAGACCGGTATTTCTCGCCAGCATGGCGGAGGCATGCATGATCTCCTGGTCGGTAACTGTGAGGCCTTCGCCTTCATATGTATGCAGAAACCGGCGCGCCATCAGGAAGTTGCGGGGCACATCCACCGCGATGGAGTCGGCCAGGGTATTGCTGCTCCTGGCAACGAAGCTTGAGGTTTCCAGGTTGCGCACCAGGTTGTCGCTACCCTCTGCCTGCACCGCCACAATTATTGGTATGTGATCGATGATACCCAGTTGCATCAGGTCTTCAAAACCTTTATATACGCCCGAGAGTATGACACCGTCACCCACTGAAACGAAGATGCGGTCAGGCAATTTATGTCTGAGCTGTGTGTACAATTCGAATGAAACGGTTTTCTTTCCTTCTATGGTCAGCGGGTTGTAGGCTGTATTTCTATTATACCATCCATATTGCCGGGATGCTTCTATACTCATCTCAAAGGCATCGTCGTAGCTACCTTTCACCTTGATGATCTGTGCCCCGTACATAATGATCTGCGTCAGCTTGGCAGAGGGTGCCGTTTCGGGCACCATCACCACGGCCTTCTGACGCTGGGAGGCACATATCCCTGCGATGGAAGAGCCCGCGTTACCGGTCGATGCCGCCACGATGGTATCGAAGCCCCTTTCGCGGGCGAACGCCGACACCAGGGCCGAGGCCCGGTCTTTGAAGGAGAAGGTGGGGTTCTGGCTGTCGTCTTTCAGGTGCACACGAAACGGCATGTCGTTCCCTTCAAAGCGCCTGAAGTTATACAGGGGTGTATGTCCGATGTGCAGCGGCGGCATTGAATCCAGTGATTCGATGGGCAACAAGTCGAGAAAGCCCCTGATCTTCAGCATGTCGAAACCAGGCAACCCGGCCGGCAATATACCCCTGATCCGCCCATAGTCGTAAAGCACCTTCAACACCCCCTGTTGTGG
>SKYG01000189.1 GCA_007128045.1 Bacteroidales bacterium
ATTTTGATATTGGCATAGAACGCGATCCCGGGTATATGTATGGACCAGGCCTGCCCCGCACGTTTCAGATCGGACTTACCGCCGGAAATTCCTGGAGATAATCATACGTCCGTATTTTTTGGCAAAAAAGACGAACTGCCCATGCGTAAATTGCTGGCATTCTTACAGGACTTATTGGCTTCTTTGCCATATTGTAACAAGCTGTAATGGCTGCAAGTGCAAATCCTGTTGATAGCCTCAGGTCAGAATAACCGAAAAAATCCCTACTTTAGCAGGTGAAACTTCCATGACAGGGATTCGTGACACTCAGGCGCATGATTTTCTGTTATGGGGTCAAAGGTATAAGGTCGAAAGTCGAATTGGGAGTCTCTTAACTAAAACAGCAAATCACTATGAAACAAGAACATGGTAGCAGCTCAGCCAGTGCCGTATATGGCCTGGGTTTTATCGGAGCCATTATTTATTTTATCTCTACAGCGAGTGGTTTTTGGATGATCCTTTTGGGTGTGCTGAAAGCAATTGTCTGGCCTGCCATACTGGTATATGAAGCCCTTAAGCAACTTGGCGCCTGAAAACCTGCAACAATTCAACATCTGGACAGGCCCAGTCCTGTCCCTACAACAATTCAACAATTCAACAATTTCATCTTATGAAGATAAGTGGTTTTTCAATGGCAAGAAACGCCGACAAATTGTATTATCCGTTAAAGCAAGCCATTGAGTCGGTGCTTCCCATTGTTGATGAATTTGTAGTTGCCATAGGTCAGGGAGATGCAGGAGACAAAACCCGTGAGATCATAGCAGGTATTGGCAGCGACAAAGTAAAGATCATTGATACCGTATGGGATATTGAAAAGTTTCCCAGAGGTATGGAACACGCCCATCAAACCGACATAGCGAAAGAGGCATGTACCGGCGACTGGCTGATCTATTTGCAGGCTGATGAAGTGATCCATGAAAAATACCTCGATCCAATCAAGCATGCTTGCTTTACATACCTGAATGATAAGGATGTGGAAGGCTTTATACTTGGGTACAAGCATTTCTGGGGCGATTATGATCATTATCACCGCAGTCATGGTTGGTATCCATACGAGATAAGAATCATCAGAAACGATCCGGACATTCATTCCTGGGAATCGGCACAATCTTTTCGCCGGATACCAAATTTTGATGGGCTTAACTACCGGCAAAAGGAACATACCTTTAAGCTAAAGGTCGTGAAGATCGAGGCCGAAATATACCATTACGGATGGGTAAGGCCGCCAGAGTATATGACCAGAAAAGACAAAGCTTTTTTGACCAACCACCAGGGCAAGGAAAAAGCGGAGGCCTACTATAAGAATCATTACAAGCCTTTTGACTATGGCCCGCTCCATCTTCTCGAAAAATTTGAAGGCACACACCCCGGCGTTATGACCGAATGGATATCCAGGTTTAACTGGAAAGACCAGCTTCAGTACAGCGGGAAGTCAAAAAACAGAGGTAAGCGCAGAGGCAGGCATGAAAAGCTTAAAAACAGGGTGTTCTCTTTTATTAAATACAACATCCTGAAGATGCCAATGCTGGGTGAATTCAACAATTTTATTCTGCTGAAGAGATAACCTCTTGCCAATTATGTTGAATAACTGGATGTCAGATAGAAAACTGATCTTGCATTATGCAAACTGGATCGTAATAGGCCTGATGGCAATCAGCCTGCCTGTCTCAAAGTTTACGTTCAGCATGTTTCAGTTCTTTCTTGCCGGCCTGTTTATCCTGGATGGTATAAAATATGACGATTGCAACAATTTTTTCAGACAACCAACCACGTTCAGGAAAGGCCTCCAAGCTATCCCTTTTATAGTCTGGATATCAATAAAAGCGATCGTGGTAAAGGTCAGGAACATGCCTGATAAAAAGGCATTTTTGGTGTTTGTCCTGCTTTATCTGCTGCATTTGGTCGCCGTCTTGTATTCGGATAATTTTTCACGCGCACTCACCGAATTACGTGTCAAACTACCCTTAATCCTTATCCCACTTTTCTTTTCTTCCATCAAAACAGGTTCACATAAATGGAAAGAGGTTGTCTTATTGCTGTTTGTCGTTGCCACAATTGTTTCGACTTTTTTTGGGATGGTTAATTTTGTTGCTGACACACAGGCTGATATCCGATCATTATCTCCTTTTATTCATCATATAAACTTTTCAGTTTTTATTGCATTTTCGATTTTTGTATTGATGGTGCATCCATTTGATCATGTATCGACCATTCCAGGCTTCTCTGTTTATACCAGACTTGCGGCAATCTGGCTCTTCTTGTTTCAGATGTTGATCATCAAATCATTGACAGGTGTCATTGTTTTATTTGCTGGTGTATTGACCTTGTTTCTTTTCCCGGAACTGTTCAGATTAACGATCCGCCCTTTATACAGCAGGGCTGTGGCATTCCTATTGCTTTTCGGAATCATTGGATATACAGGCTTTTCAGTGTTTCGATATTATAATGCTGTTGAAACAATACACATTGATTCCCTTGAACAGGCAACGTCCAGGGGTAATCCCTACAGCCATTTGCTTGAGGAGTCTATGCTGGAGAATGGACATATGGTCTTTATCTATATTGCAGATCAGGAGTTGAAAGAAGCCTGGCATGATCGCAGTAAGTATGACTATGAGGGCAAGGATGACCGTGGCCACGACCTGAGATATACCCTATACAGGTATATGACGTCTCTGGGTTTGAGAAAAGATGCTGACGGCCTTGATTCGTTAAGTGATGTTGACATCCGGCTAGTTGAGAGCGGACTAACCAACCATATTTTTACCAGAAGGTATTCCCTGTATCCCAGGATCTATCAAACGATATGGGAGTATGATCAATTCAGGGAAACCGGGAATTTTCATGAAAAGTCCTTTATTCAAAGGCTTACCTCCATACAAATTGGTATAGAAGTAGCTAAAGAGAACCTGCTATTTGGTGTGGGTACTGGAGATGTGGTTGATGCCTATAGGGCGAAATACCATGAAAATTATGACCTGAGGCTTCTTGATGTATCAGATAATGAGCTGATCACAGGCGCCAACCAATGGTTAAACCTGATCGTGGCATTTGGTATTGTTGGCTTTCTGGTAGCTCTGTTTGCCATTTTCTATCCGCCCTACATTTCTGGGACGTTCCATATACCTTTGTTTGTGTTGTTTTTGGTCGTATCATCTACAGCAATGTTTGGAGAAGAGATGCTCCGGTTCCAGACAGGTCTGGGGTTTTTCGCATTCTTCTACAGTTTTTTCGTATTTTTAAAACCAGAGACCTCTGACCAGCAACCAAATACTACAAGAAATGCCATGTAAAATGTTTCACATACAGGAGAATAAATATCTTTCATGGGGCCAAAGGTTGAAGGTCGAATGTCGAAGGAAAAAAATAATCAGATGAATTCCACTCCCAAAAATATTCTGGTAATTCAGACCGCGTTTATTGGTGACATCATTATGAGTACGCCTTTATTTTCCATGTTGAAGAAGGCATATCCCGATGCTGAGATTGACGTGGTGGTAAACAGCCGGCATACATCCATATTATCCAACAACCCATATATCAGGAACGTATTTGGCTTCAATAAATCGACCAATAAAATCCGGAATCTGGTCAAGCTCATACGTGTCATCAGGAAGAACCGCTACGATCTTGCTGTATCCATGCAAATACATCTGTCCTCCACACTAATGATGGGTTTGGGAGGAATAAAGAAACGGGTTGGATCGTCGCGTCAGAAACTGTTGACCCATCCGGTGGTTTTTCATCCTGGGATGCATATTCGTGAAAAAGCAGCTATGTTGGTACGTGCATTAAAGGAAGACAATTATGATATGCAGACCCAGCTATACCCTTCTGCATCTGATAGAAACACAGCAAATCAATATCTTCGAAACAACAAACAATTCAGGCTGGGTATTGCTCCGGGTTCGGTTTGGGAAACAAAGAAATGGCCCAAAGAATACTATCTGGAAGCCATTGCTGCATTGATCAGTGAAGCAGATGTCTATCTCATAGGCGGAAAGGATGATCTTAGATTGTGCGATGAAATCATAAACAGGACGCCAGGTGGTAACGTCATCAATACTGCAGGAAAACTGTCTTTGTTACAGTCGGCAGCCCTTATAGATCAGCTAGACCTTTTACTGTGCAATGACAGTGCGCCATTGCATATGGCAAACGCCATGAACACGCCCGTGTTTGCCATCTTCGGACCAACAGTAAAAAAATTCGGATGTTACCCCTATCAAGACAACGACAAGATGATTGAGATTGACTTATACTGCCGGCCCTGTTCAAAGCATGGAGGCAACATCTGCCCTGAAGGCCACTTCAGGTGCATGAAAGATATCAGGCCGGAGCGGGTAGTCCGGGAGGTATTAGCCTTTAAAGGGAATAGGGGGTGATATAAGAAGGTATAAAGGTCTGAAGGTATAAAGGTCTGAAGGTCTGAAGGTCAAAAGAGAAAAGAGAAAAGAGAAAAGAGAAAAGAGAAAAGAGAAAAGAGAAAAGAGAAAAGAGAAAAGTCAATCAATAGATCATAGGTGAAAGGTACCATGTAGGGGCGAAAAAACTTTCGCCCACGAACCGGGGTCCTCAATAGCCTATAAAATAAATAACATATCGGGAAAGATGATGTTATATAAAAGAAAAAATAGCTCATAAATAGATGAATATCAATTATAAATGGTTGTATCTGGTTTATTGATAAAAATACCTTATTGGGTATGCTGGCAGGTTCTTCGTATATTCGGACGATTGCAGGGGGTGGTGTTTTATGTGGAGTCAGAACATGATTACCAGATTATTGAATACATACTACCACATATAAACAAGCCGTATCGTATCGTTGCCCGAAACCGGCATGTGGCAGAGATGCTGCAACAAAGGGGAGTAGAAGCTAGAATATGGCCGGCATTCCCAACTTTGCTGATCATGACCAGGCATGCTTTTCACCGGTTTCCAATAAATAACATGAAAAAGATTGGGTTAATGCACGGCCCGTTTTATTTTAAAAGAATGATAAAGCCTGAAAGGTATAATGCTTTCGATCTATACCTTTTTACGTCTCAACACGTTGTTGACCAAGCTGCTGTTCATGGAGTTGGTTGTGGTGTGGTTGGCGGGTATGCTCGTATTGACGCATTTAAAGATTCCCGCGTAATTGTATGCTCGCAGCAGTTGAAAAGCGAATCAGTATTTTCAGATCATAAGAAAATCCTGCTGTTTTCTGCAACCTGGGATGGTTCAGGCCAAAGCGCCATAGACAGGTGGGTTGATGATCTATCTGAACTGAGTGTCCGGTACAATATCCTTGTAAGCATCCATCCACTCATGTCAAAATCATACAAAGAAAAAGTTGAAAAGAATAAGCACATAAGGGTGGTTGGCCAGCATGAACTGTATGCAGCAATGATGATCGCAGATGTTTTGGTCTGCGACACCAGCTCTATCATGGCCGAATTTTGTGTGCTCGATAAACCGGTCATCACGTTTAAGGTCGACAAAGGCCATAGACTTACCCCGGAAATTCAGTCAATGATCAGCGATATCTCTGTCCAGATTGAAAAAACGGATGAACTTGATGAGGCAATTGAGCGTTACCTGAAGCAGCCGGATTTAAAGCAGGAAAATCGTAAGAGGTGGACAAGCATTATGTTTGATGATTTATTAATTTCGCATGGGGTGAAGGCTGCTGCTGTCATAAACACGTATATTGATAATAATGATGGTTGAAGAACCCCCAAGTCCCGACTCCCTAAGAAGCACTTGTCATCTCGAACCTCCAGAGCGAAGCGGAGGAGGTGAGAGACCCCATAC
>SKYG01000040.1 GCA_007128045.1 Bacteroidales bacterium
AAATTCCATACTTTCTATTTCTGCTCCTACATGATAGGCCAGGGCTATACCCTCTCCGACCGACCAAGAATTATTGGTTGTTCTAGAATATATTGCTGAGGCGCCTCCGGTAGCGATAAGTGTGCAACCACCTGACAATGAAAATGTAAGTTGTGTATCCGTTTTGACGCAATGCACCCCTAAGCAGCTTGTATCGTCAATGTTATCACCAACCATTAAGTTGTAAACACAAGTATTTTCAAATACGGTGATGTTGCTTTTTTTCAGGATAAATGGAATCAGGAATTCAACCAACTCTTTTCCGGTAGTTCCGTTACCTGCATGCAGCACGCGGCGCTTTGAATGTCCGCCTTCCAGGCCGAATGATATCTTACCGTCAACAAGATCGAAAGGCATGCCCATCTTAATCAGAGACTGGACGATCTTCCTGCCTTGGTTTATCAGGATGTCGACGGCATCATGGTTACACAGATCGCGTCCGGCTCTGACGGTATCGTCTATATGAAATTCCGGGGCGTCATCATGTCCCAGAACAGCGGCAATTCCACCCTGTGCCAGATAGGAGTTGCTGATTTCGAGAGATGTTTTTGTGATCAGAGCGACCGATCCATAACTGGCTGCATGAAGAGCAGCATACAGGCCTGCCAGCCCGGCTCCGATAATAATATAGTCAAAGCTGTTATCATTCATGAATCCGGTTCTTTCATGAAAGAAGCATTTCTGTATACCATTGGTTGTTATACAGTCCTGTTCTTTTTGTTGATAACTTTTTTTATTGAATTGTTTGCATTCATGAGCAGCACCACCGGTTGATGGTGTTTGCTTTCTTCCTCACTAAAGATGCAATAGCTTGCAATAATGACCTTGTCGCCCGGTTGAACCATTCTGGCAGCAGCTCCATTGAGGCTAACTTCTTTCTCCTTCCCAAATATAACGTAGGTCGAAAAGCGGCTGCCATTGTTGACATTGTATATGTCAACTTTTTCAAATTCCATAAAATCTGCTTTCTCACAGATGGCCGGATCTATCGCAATAGATCCTTCATAATTCAGGTCTGCCCCTGTAACGGTTGCCCTATGAATCTTGGATTTCAGTAGTGTCCTTTGCATCGGTATTTATTTTTCTGATGTATTCAGGTGATAGGCAAGTTGTAATCCTTTTAATGCCAGCGATGGAAGGATAACGTCAAATATCTGTTCCTTTTCAAATAGACTGGACATTCCTCCCGTTCCTATTACGATGGGTTTTTCATCGCTGAATACCTCTTTTATAATTCTTGTTTTGATTTCGTTGACAATGCCAATATGACCGTAAAACAGGCCTGACTGTATGCTTTCAACTGTTGACTTGCCCAGCACATGATCTGTTTTAAGAATTTCTACGCCGGGAAGTTGCGAGGCCCTGCTTTCAAGTACTTCCATAGAGATCTGTATGCCGGGAAGGATGGTGCCGCCAAGATAATCCCTGGTTTTGGTGATGGCACAAAAGGTTGTGGCCGTTCCGAGGTCTACCACGATGATGTTCTTTTCAGGGAACAAATTTATGGCGGCAATGGCGTTGGCAATCCTGTCTGCTCCAACCTCCAAGGGGTTTTTGTACCGGATCTTCAACCCTGTTTCAACCCCCGCCCGCAAAAAAAACGGTTCCATACTCAGGTACTTGATACAACCACTGCTAAGTGAATGGTTCAAACCAGGTACTACGCTACAGATTGAAATACCGCGGATATTGTTCACATCAATCTTATTTTCCCTGAGAACGTTGATCAGGAACAAGCCAACCTCATCAGAAGAGAACTTCTGCCTTGAGGTCTTCCTGAATTGAATGCTTAGCTCTTCACCGCGGAAGACCCCGCCCTGTATTTGTGTGTTTCCAACGTCAAGACATAAGATCATGGTGCAGGGGTAATATTATTTTGTAATTCTTGGAATAGGTCTTTTACATCCTGGCAAGTGGTTGCTTTCAACTGCCTGTTATATAGTTTGAAGTTAGTTTGTATGCCTTTTCCGGTTCTGTCGGAGAAGTCGTTGGAAACCACCAGGTCTGCGCCTGAATTGTCAAAAAGCTGCCTGATGGCATGTATTCGCTCAGATTCCTCAGCTCCATTGGTTAGTTTAAATGCGACCAGCAGCAGCTGTTTGTTTCTGGAATATGTTTTTATGTGGTTTACGATTTTACCATGTTTCTTAAATGAGATGTTTATTATCTCTGTTCTTGAATCAAGTTTCTTTGTCAAAGGCAGATCGTAGCTGGTATTGTCGGCCGAAACATATGCCGGATAGTAGTCGCTAACGGCAGCCAGGTGAATTACCAGGTCATAGCTATCGGCAGCAAGGCATTGTTTTATGGCTTCATTCAGGTCGTTAAAGGAAGTGTAGGCTATCTTGTTACAGCTATTTTTTGGCTGAGCGGAATCTTTCGAATGAATAAATGTAAGTATATGTTTGGTTGCCAGAAAGTGATCAGCGAGGGCAGCACCGGTTTTCCCTGTGCTGACATTAGAGATATACCTGATGTCGTCAATGTTCTCTCTGGTGCCCCCGGATGTGATCAGGATCTTTTTCGGGTTGCCAGTAAACAGGTTAACGTTCAGGGCATTCATGATGTATTGATAGATATCCTCAGGTTCCAACAGTTTTCCACTTCCGGTATCACCGCAGGCCAGGTACCCTTTGGCAACAGGCAACACCTGTATGCCCCATCCTGACAATTTTGATAAAGACTCCTGGGTGGTCGGGTGGTTGTACATCAGGGTGTTCATTGCCGGAGCTACCAGATAGGGCTTTGAAAAATCATGTGCCAGGAACAACGATGTAAGCAGGTTGTCTGCAATACCATTTGCCATCTTATTGATGGTGTTGGCTGTTGCCGGGCATACGATCGTCAGGTCAGCCCATTTAACCAGGTCAATATGGCTCATCACCTGCCTTGGTGCAAATGAGTCGGTGTATACGGGATTTCCGGTGAGTGCCTCGAAGGTAGTGGCTCCGACAAACCTGAGGGCATAGTCTGATACCACGGTCTTTACTTCACATCCATTCTGTACCAGCCTGGATATGAGTACGGCACTTTTATATGCAGCTATGGATCCCGTTATTTTAACTAATATCTTATAGTTCGACATTGTCTATCAATCTTACATTTCCCAGGTATACCGCACCAAATCTTCTTCCATCCGTATCGGTTATATAATCGATCCTGAACCCCAATTGCTCAAGCTTAGCTGCAATCTCTGAAGGAGTCTGATCAGATTGTAGCAACGCAGGAAACTGGCCTGCAATTATTCTCTCCTTCTCTGACAGCAACAGGTTCCTGGAGCTCATTGCCAATCCGTCAGGTTCACGGATTGTCGGACAGGGAACTATATCGACATCCAAAAAAAACGCCTTGCACATCTTATCAATAAGCCTATACTGTTGATAATCTTTTTCCCCAAAATAGGCTTTATCAGGTGCAATGATATGTAGCAGTTTCATCACTACTGTAAGCACTCCTTCAAAATGTCCTTTACGTGATTTTCCGCATAAGAATGTGCTGTCATGGCTTTCTACGACTCTGAATTGATAGTTGTCAGGGTAAATGTCTTCGTATTCAGGTATATAAAGATAGTCTACTTTGTTTTTTTGAAGAACTTCAACGTCTTTTTCAATAGGTTTAGGATAGTTTTCAAAGTCGTTTACTTCGTTGAATTGGGTTTTATTGACAAAGATACTTACTATTGAGATGTCGTTTTGTTTAACTGATGATTGAATTAAAGATAGGTGCCCCGCGTGCAATGCGCCCATGGTGGGTACGAAGCCTATTGTTTTACCTTGTGAACGGAACATTTTTCGCAGGGATTTCCATTCGTTTGCCGTCCTGATCATCTTTGTATTCAAGATTCACGAAGTTGAATAAAGCAAGCATACTAAACAATCCGCAAAGGTACTACTTTTCTTTGACATCCATCAGGAAAGCCTCTATGGCTTACTGGTTAAGGTCTATCACTCTGTTGCAGTATTGCCTGATGAATAACTCTGGAGGCTTGATGAACTCCTTTATACAGCAGTTATACAGTCTTAACATTGAATATATAATTTTCGTTAAATAGTTTTACGCCGGAGATTTATGCCTTACATTTGAAACTGAAAGATGAATTGAACCAGTGGAAGTACGGTTACTGAAGGACGGTTACTTATGTGGAATTATTATTAACGGACTTGATCATTGGAACAGGTACCTTTGAATTATTCTGATCCGGCATATCTTGTTATTGGAAACGGTCGACTTGCCGGGCATTTCCTTCATTACTTTGATTTATTGGGAATACGCTGGTATCAGTGTACCCGTCAGAATCTCCAGGAGTTTTATGACCTTATCAACACGTCTGATCATGACAGAAGGATATCAAGGGTACTGCTCTTAATCCGGGATGATCAGATAGAAGGTTTTGTAAAAGAGCATAAACACCTGGCCCCGTCAGAGGTCATTTGGATTCATTGTTCTGGTGTATTGTCGATCGACGATGCAGAGAGCGCTCATCCTCTTGCGAGTTTTTCGGAGGTGATGTTTGCAGATGACTTCTATCAGTCCATTCCGTTTGTAACTGAAAAGGGAAGGCCCGGATTTAACACCTTATTCCCCGGTTTGCCAAATCCAAACTTTGAAATAACAAAAGAACAAAAGACGCTATACCATGCCATGTGTAGTGTTTCAGGCAACTTTACGACCATGCTTTGGCAACACTTCTTCAACTACCTGAAACATGATCTGGGTTTTCCTGAACATATGGCATTTCCATTTCTTGAATCCATCGCAAAGAACCTTGTTTTGTCGGAAGACCCTCTTACGGGTCCGATAAAAAGGGGGGATGCAAAGACAGTAGAGCGACATCTGGATGCATTGAAGAACACATCACTTGAGCGTGTTTACAGAGCTTTTATAAACTTTTATAAAGACAGTAAATTATGAAGACAATACGCGATTTTCAGAGGATGAAGATAGAAAAGGAGAAAATATCCATGCTCACATGTTATGATTATTGGTCGGCATGTATCATTGATAACAGTGACATTGATGCAGTTCTTGTTGGTGATAGCGCATCGATGGTCATGCACGGGTATGAGTCTACGGTATTTGCTGACCTCAATATGATGTGTTATCATATTAAGGCAGTTAGCCGGGGGATTAAGAATAAGTTTATTATTGGAGATATGCCTTTCTTAACGAACAGAAAAGAACCTGGCTTTTTAATAGATGCTGTTGACCGGTTTATGAAGGCTGGTGCGCATGCGGTGAAAATTGAAGGTGCAGATGGCAACCTGGAGATCATCGACTTTCTTGTAAAGTCGGGTGTGCCGGTTATGGGCCATTTGGGCCTTACCCCTCAATCTGTTAATCAGCTTGGCGGCTACCGGGTACAGGGCAGGGACGAAGCATCATCAAAAAAGATCCTGGATGATGCGCTGAGACTGCAAGGTGCCGGTTGTTTCTCTCTGGTACTGGAAATGGTTCCTTCAGCCCTGGCCAAGGTCATTACAGAAACTATTCTGATTCCAACTATAGGTATAGGTGGTGGCGCTGGTACCGACGGACAGATTCTTGTGCTTCATGACATGCTTGGTATGAATAAGAATTTTAACCCAAAATTCGTCAGGAAATATATGAACGGTTATGATGACATACTACAAGCATTGAATCACTATAACAAGGATGTAAAAGAGGGCGATTTCCCGGGTAAAGGGGAAAGCCATTAGAATGTTGAGTTGTTGAATTGTTTGAGGAGATGAGTTTTTTGATGGTGTTCAGATATGTTTTATAGAATGTTTGAAGTAGTGTTCTTGCTGGCTGTGGTCTG
>SKYG01000097.1 GCA_007128045.1 Bacteroidales bacterium
AGATTTCTGGAGCTTACAAGCTGACCGATGTTTCTTGTAACGCCTCTGTCAGTCTCCAGCCAAACCACATACGTCTTTTTTGGTGGCTGCATCTTATCTACCTCTGCAAGGTTTGAAATCTTTAAAGTGATGGCGTAATTTTCATTCTCATCCTTTTTTACCTTCACATAACCCTCTGCGGCCGGAACTACAGAAGAATTAAGAAATACAACCTTCTTGGAACATGCTCCAAATGAGGTCAGTATAATGACCATGAATATGCCAATAATCGTGATTTTGATAAGCTTTGTTTTAAAAGTTTTCATGTTCGTTATTTATTGCTCGTTATTAATTAATAGTGAATAGATTATATAGCAAAGATTTAATAAATAATTAGTATTTGTGTTACATTTTTAGAGGAATAAATTACATCATTACCTTATTTTCTTCCTGCCTTCATTAACATGCATTTTTCCGAACGCATCACAAGGCTGCAAATAAATCCGAGGTTGTGCTTAAAAAACAAAGTTTTATAGGATAATAATCATTGGCGAATACAAATTTAATGATGGAATTATGTAATTTAAATCAGAAATATTGTAACACTTTTCTATGATTCAGTTACGATTTTTGTCATTTAATTGATGGATGTATTGTTGCTTTCTCCACACAAGAGTCTGCAACAATTTTTCAATATAGGAAATCATTAAATTGCAGGTAACGATGAATATATTATTGGTTTATCCCAAATGTCCTGACTCATTCTGGAGCTTTAGTCATGCCCTGAAGTTTATCTCAAAGAAAGCTGCGGTACCGCCACTGGGGTTAATAACTGCATCAGCAATGCTGCCCGATACATGGCACAAAAAACTGGTCGATTTAAATATTTCCACGCTTAGGGAACATGATATGCAATGGGCGGATTATGTGTTTATCAGTGCCATGTATATTCAGAAAGAATCAGTTCACAAGATTATTTATGAAGCAAAAAGATGGAACAAAAAAATCGTTGCAGGCGGTCCTTTATTTACTCAGGAATATCTCAACTTCCCTGATGTAGATCATTTTATACTGAATGAAGCGGAGATAACCATGCCTCTTTTTCTTGCTGATTTAGCTTCAGGGCAGGCCCAACGAATCTATGCCACTGATGAATATGCTGATCTTAGTCAAACTCCGGTTCCTGATTTTCATTTGCTATCAGTAAAGGACTATGTCTTTATGAATATTCAGGTTTCACGAGGATGTCCTTTTTCCTGTAATTTTTGCGAAATTACTGCGCTGCTCGGTCATAAGGTAAGAAGAAAAAGTGCGTCCCAAATTATCAATGAACTGGATGTGTTGTACCATACCATTAATTGGCGTGGCCCGGTTTCAATTGTCGATGATAATTTTATAGGAAATAAAAATGAAATAAAACATGAACTCATTCCTGCCATGAAAGAATGGATGAGGGCTCACAAGAATCCATTTACATTCAATATTCAATCATCGATCAACCTTGCCGATGATGAGGAGTTGATGGTTTTAATGGCAGAAACGGGGTTTAGCTCCACATTCATAGGCATTGAGACGCCCGAAGAAAAGTCGCTGGGTTATTGTAATAAAGTTCAGAACATAAACCGTGATTTGCTGGATAGCGTAAAAAAAATTCAAAGAGCTGGAATTCTGGTCTCTGGTGGATTTATTGTTGGTTTTGACAGCGACACACCTACGGTTTTCCAACGGCAGATTGATTTTATCCAGCAAAGTGGCATTGTTTCAGCCATGGTCGGCTTGTTAAATGCACCCAAAAACACCAAACTGTATCGTCAATTGGAAGAAGAAAAACGTTTAAATTCGGAATCTACCGGGAATAATACTGATTTTTCCATGAATTTTGTTCCCCGGATGGATTATAATTTACTTCAGGAGGGGTATCATAGGATTATACATAATATTTATTCTACCAAGCCCTATTATGCAAGAGTCAGGCAGTTGTTGTTGAATTACAATTGTTTGTTTAAAGGAAAGAAAAAACTTAGTTTTTCTCTTTTGAAGGCTTTTTTGAAATCATTATTAATTATCGGCCTTCTTAACAATGGTAGATCAGAATATTGGAAATTGATTTTCTGGACACTTTTCAGACGACCGGGATTCATTGTCGACGCCATTACCTTTACAGTTTATGGGTATCATTTCAGAAAAATATTTGGTGTGCAACGATAATTCTCAACATCAAAGTAGGTTGAACCAAGGATAATAAAACTTGATATATAATATTCAAATATTTACGTGCAAATTCATTATATTTACACCTTTTGCCAAACTTGACAATCTTATCAAAAATACCATTCCATACAATTGAAATAGCAAAGTGTTTACCCAGTAGCAACTCGTATGATATATTATGCCAAAATCAGGTAATCTATTTCCAATCGTAGGTATTGGCGCATCTGCCGGCGGGCTGGAAGCTTTTGAACAGTTCTTTAAACACGTTCCTGAGACCAGTGGCATGGCTTACGTGGTGATTCAACACCTTGATCCGACCCATAAAGGGATGCTGCCAGAGCTGCTACAGCGTGTTTCCAAAATGGAGGTGATTCAGGCAAAAGACCGCATGAAGGTGAAGCCAAATCATGTTTATGTAATACCTCCCAATAAAAGTATGTCTATTCAACATGGAGCACTCCGGTTGTTTGCACCCCGGGAATCCAGAGGAATGCGTCTGCCGATTGATTTTTTCTTCCTTTCTCTTGCAGAAGATCAGGGAGAATTAGGTGTCGGTATTATTCTTTCCGGGATGGGATCGGATGGCACGACCGGATTACAGGCCATTAAAGAAAAAAACGGCATCGCTATGGCTCAGGAACCTTCCTCTGCAAAATTTGACAGCATGCCCAGGCATGCAATTGGTTCTGTCAATCTTGACGCCGTGGCCACTTCTGACAAACTGCCTGAGAAACTCTTTTCTATACTTAAAAATGCCCCTGTAATACCGGCGGCATTTGATTTGGAAAAAAAAGATAAGAGTGCCCTGGAAGAAATAGTACATCTGCTAAGGACACAGACAGGCAATGATTTTTCCCTGTATAAAAAAAGCACGATGTATCGCCGTATTGAAAGGCGGATTGGGGTTCACAAAATCGATAAGATAGCAAGGTATGTGCAATTTCTGAAGAAAAACCCAAAGGAACTGGATATCCTGTTCAAGGAATTACTGATAGGGGTGACCAGGTTTTTTCGCGATAGCAATGTCTGGGAAGAACTGGAACATTCAATTTTTCCGGGCATATTGACCAACCTTCCTGAGGGAAAGGTGCTAAGAGCTTGGGTGCCGGGCTGTTCAACTGGTGAAGAAGCGTATACATTGGCTATTGTCTTTTCAGAAGCTCGGAGGAAGATTAGCCCCACAAAGAATATTTCATTGCAGATTTTTGCTTCAGATCTTGACAATGATTCCATCGAGGTGGCCAGAAAAGGTGTTTTTCCCTTAAATATTGCTGCTGATATTGAGCCGGAATACCTGAATCGTTATTATGTAAAGACAGAAGATGGTTATATTGTTACATCAGACATCAGGGAGATGGTCGTTTTTGCACAACATAATCTGGTCATGCATCCCCCGTTTATAAACATTGATGTCATTTCTTGTCGCAACCTGTTGATTTACTTGGATGCCGAGTTGCAACAGAAAATCATTGGTCTGTTTTTTTATTCTTTGAATGTAAATGGCTTGCTGATATTGGGTAATTCGGAAACTATAGGTTCACACAATCATCTTTTCAATCCACTGGATAACAAACTAAAGATTTACAAACGTTCCGTTGAAGATATAAAAGCTGACTTGCTGAATTTTCCTTCCGCTTTTTCACGGGTGAAAACCAATACTACAGAAATGCAAACCAAACATAACCCTGTCAGTAATATTCAAACACTTGCAGACCAGCTCTTGCTTCAACAATTCTCGCCTGCGGGTGTGCTTGTCAACGATAATGGTGACATATTATATATCAGTGGCCGGACGGGTAAATATCTTGAACCAGCAGCGGGGAAGGCCAATCTGAATATTTTTGCCATGTTGCGTGAAGGTCTGCGACATGAATTTTCCTATGCCTTTATAAAAGCTGTGAAGGAAAAAAGTTCTGTTGTTATACGCAATGTGCAAACCGAAACAAATGGGCATATTAATTCTATCGATATCAATATTCATTACATTGACAAGCCAGGGTCATTAAAAGGATCTTTAATGGTTATTTTTACTGATGTTCAGGAGAATAAGGAGATAATTCCGCCCGCAAAAAGAACAAAAGGTACTGGCAATGGTACAAGTGACAGAGAGGCAGAGTTGGAGAAGAAGTTGCAGTATGTGCAAGAGGAAATGCAGAGTACCCTTGAAGAAATGCAGACCACCCAGGAGGAGCTGAAATCAACAAACGAAGAACTTCAGTCGGCCAATGAAGAATTGCAGTCAGCCAATGAAGAACTCACCAGCTCAAAAGAAGAGATGCAAAGCCTAAATGAAGAGCTTCAGACATCAAATGCAGAGCTGCAGGCGAAGGTCGATGAATCTTCACGGGTAGATAATGACATGAAAAAGTTGCTGAACCGCACCGATATTGCTACCTTATTCCTCGATAAAGAATTAAACATCCGTCGTTACACAAATCAGGCCACCAATATTTTTAAATTTATCAAGAGTGATATTGGCAGACCGTTTACCGATCAGGTATCTGATCTGGATTACCCTGAAATGTCTGGCGATGCGAAAGAAGTATTGCGGACACTCGTGTTTGTTCAAAAACAGGTGCCTGGAAAAGATGGCCGGTGGTTTTCTGTCCGGATAATGCCTTATCGCACTATTGATGACAGAATAGAAGGCCTGGTTATTACGTTTATTGATATCACAGAACTAAAACAAGCGGAAGAAAAACTAAAATTACTTAGCCATGAATAAGGATGAATTTGATTTTACTGATTCAAAGATGCTGCGCAAGAAAGCAGAGAAGATTCTGAAAGAGAAAAAAGAAAAGGCCGAACTGAAACACCTCGAATCAGACCTGAAAAAACTCTTGCATGAATTGCAGGTGCATCAGATAGAGCTTGAAATGCAGAATGAAGAATTACAATTGGCCTATGAGTTGGCCGAAAAGGCACTGAAAAAATATACCTTATTGTATGATTTTGCGCCGATGGGATATCTGACAATCAGTGCTGATGGAACCATACATGATGTAAACTTCTCCGCGGCTGATATGATTGGAGAAAGACGACGCAAACTGATAGACACAAATTTTAAACGATTTATTGCGAATGACTCGATTCCCGTTTTTAATGAATTTCTTGACAAGATTGTTGCCGATAGTTTAAAACACTCCTGTATTGTGTCGCTTGGTATTGCAAACAATCATTCGATACGTGTTTTTATGGAAGGTCTTTTTATTGCGGAAGACAATACATGTATTTTGTCCTTTCTGGATATTTCCAAACTTAAGAAGCAGTGATCTGAACATGAATGAAGGCCAACTGTTCATTCTTTTTTACTTAACTCGCGAGTAGGCTTGTCGGCACCTGCAACACCTGCATTATTACAGGTGCATCTAGTCTTTCATATTCTGTGACCACACTGGCATAGACTTTTTTTACTTCTTGTTCATCTGATACATCGAGATGCCAGAGTTTTGCCACACTACCGGAATGGTAAATCTCTTCTGCCAATATCTTACCCTCTTTTTCAAGCACGTCGGTCACAGCGACTTTTGCGCCTTGTACCCTCACTCAGCCAAATTGTTTCCAGGCTACAGGAATCATTTCGATTACATCCCCACAAGCAGGTTGAATGACCTGC
>SKYG01000083.1 GCA_007128045.1 Bacteroidales bacterium
AAGAAGTTTCAGGAAGGAAGCTGAATCAAATATGACAGGAAGCGCAGGTCAAAAAAGAGTTCCCAAAGATTTCTTTGATAAGTACAAAACAATATGTCCGCCCATTTCACTTCAACTCCAATTTGCACAACGCATTCAGGAAATCAAATCCCAGAAAGCACTGGCAGAAAAGGCACTGGAAAAGTCGGATGAGTTATTTAACAGCCTGTTGCAAAAGGCCTTTAGCGGTGAATTATTAATTAATTAACACTTAGTGTTTATTTTATTATTACCTTTGCAATGAATATCTCCTTCAAGCAAAAGAAATTAAGAGACTGCGCCAACAACCCCACGAATCGCCGGTTCCGGTCAACGAACACGGGCAGTATATCTGGTTTGAAATTAAAGGGATAGAAATTATTGAAATCGAAGATTACCATTAGGAGGCCTAAACAAATGCGTACCATAAACAATCAGTATTACCCGGAAACAGTGACTCATCCCGGGATTACGCTCAGTGAAAGACTGAATGAACTTGGCATGGGCTCCAAGGAGTTTGCCGTGCGTACCGGCAAGCCCGAAAAAACCATCAGCCACATCCTATCAGGTGAAGGTTCTATCACCCCTGAAATGGCTGTAATGTTTGAAGATGTGTTGCAAATACCCGCCAACTTCTGGCTCAACAGGCAAAAACAATACAACGAGGCCATTGCACGTCAGAAAAGAAAAGAAGATCTGGTGGCTGCCGTAGAATGGTCAAAACAGTTCCCCTATTCCGACATGGCCCGTCTTGGCTGGGTAAAGGTTACAAGACACCCGGAGGAAAAAGTAAGTAATCTTTTTCAGTATTTCAGTATTGCCACCCCCAAAGCTTTTGAGGATTATTATTTTAGACAAAAGCTAAAGGTAAGATTCAGGATATCGCTTGCACGCACCAAAAAACCCTTCGCTTTTGCAGCCTGGTTGCGCCAGGGCGAAATCAAGGCAAATGAGATGAAAGCGCTTCCTTACGATGCCAGGAAGTTCGAGTCAAGCCTTTTTGAAATTAAGAACCTGATGGTAAGCCATCCGGATGACTTTTTTCAGCAACTTCAAAGTATTTGCATGGAAGCAGGCGTAAAGGTCGTTTACACACCTTGTCTGCCAGGAGCTTCAGCTCATGGGTCAACCCGCTGGCTGGGCGATAATCCTTTGATACAGCTCTCGGCCCGTTATAAACAAAACGATATCTTCTGGTTCACCTTTTTTCACGAAGCTGCCCATATTTTAAAACATGGAAAGAAGTTTGTAACCCTTGAAAGTGTGAACTTTAGTCCTGAAGACAAGGAGAAGGAAGAGGAAGCCAACCAGTTTGCCATTGAGTGGACTTTTTCTTCTGATCAGGAGAAGGAAGTTTTGGCACAAGCCTGTTTAACTGAAGAATCCATTGTGGCATTTTCCAAAAAATTCAACACCCACCCTGCCATGATCATCGGGCGGCTCCATCATAAAGAGATTGTACATTACAGCGTTGGCAGGAAGTTTATTAAACCCATTGATTTAAGCGAAAATTGAGCAACTTTCTCTTTCTTCAAAGCACCTGGCCTGAAATTTTTCAAGAGGCCACCGAAGCCGAAGCCCTGACCTTCAGCTCACCCAAGGCTTGTGCCATGATTTGCAGAAGCGCTCTGGAGAAGGCGGTAAGGTGGCTGTATGCCAATGACCCTGACCTCAATGAACCCTACGATACCCGGCTGGCCGCCCTGACGCATGAACAATGCTTCAAAGACATCCTTAAGCCATCCATGTTTCGTGAAATCAACCTGATTCGCAAGCTGGGCAATAATGCAGCTCACGGAGAAAGCATCAGCCATGGAGAATCGCTGGTGGCCATAAAAAACCTGTTTCGTTTTCTAAGCTTCCTTGCATTGTATTATGCCAAAGAAGAACCAAGCATTCCTACCTTTGATGAATCGCTGATTCCCACAGGCAGGGAGCTCGAAGTAAAGCAAGCTCAACTGGACCGCCTGCGTGATGAACTGGAAGCCAGAAACCAACAAGTAATCAATGAGCGAAAAGCACTTGAAGAGAAAGCCCACAGCATTGAACTGCTGCAAAAGCAACTTGCAGCGGAGAAACAGGCCATTAAAGTGCGTAAAACCTATCGGGAACAAACGCATGATATAGAGCAGGAAATTCCGTTGCTGGTATCAGAGAAACGAACCCGCAAGCTATATATTGACCAGTCGCTGAAAGAAGCAGGCTGGTCGAGGCTACGGGAAGGCTACGAACTTGAGTTCGAGGTAACCGGAATGCCTTTAAGTACCAATCCCAGTGGCAAAGGCTATGTAGATTACGTTTTATGGGGTGATGATGGGAAGCCCCTCGCCGTAATCGAAGCAAAACGTACCATGGAAGATGTGCATAAAGGCAGGCACCAGGCGACACTGTATGCCGATTGCATGGAAAAAAGCTTTGGAAGACGTCCGTTGATATATTATTCCAATGGTTTTGAGACCTATTTCTGGGATGACTGCTTTTACCCTGAAAGGGAGCTGCAGGGATTCCACAAAAAGGATGAATTGCAGTTGCTGATTAGCCGTCGCCAGGAGAGAAAGGATATTCGGGACTTTAAAATAAACGGCCAGATAGTTGAGCGCAAGTACCAGTTAGAGTCAATTCAAAGGGTAGCAGAGGCTTTTGCCCGTAAAACTGCCGATGGCACACTGACAGGTGGCGCCCGAAAAGCTTTGCTTGTCATGGCAACGGGCACTGGAAAGACCAGAACGGCCATTGCCATAGTGGATATGCTGACTAAGTGCAACTGGGCCAAACGGGTACTGTTTCTTGCCGACAGAAACGCACTTGTTACGCAGGCCAAAAATGCATTTGGCGAGTTCCTCCCCGATTTATCATCCATCGATCTTACTAAAGAGAAAGAAGACCCCGGAACAAGGTTGGTTTTCAGCACGTATCCAAGCATGATGAACAAAATTGACCAGCTAAAATCCGAGAAGAGCAGGTTTTATGGGGCTGGTCATTTTGACCTGGTAATCATTGATGAGGCACATCGGTCTGTTTACCAGAAGTACGGTGCCATTTTTCAATATTTTGATTCACTGCTGATCGGACTCACTGCTACTCCCAAGAAAGAAATTGATCGCAACACATACGAACTATTCGACATTGAGGATGACAATCCCACCTTTGCCTATGAGCTTGACCAGGCCGTTAAAGACAAGTTCCTGGTTCCTCCAAAGGCCATGTCTGTACCCTTAAAATTTTTAAGAGAGGGCATAAAGTACAGCGAGTTATCTGAAAAAGAGAAGCAGGAATACGAAGAGAAGTTTGGTGATCCTACCACTGGTGAAGCCCCTGAAGAGATCGGCAGCGAGGCACTTAACAAATGGCTTTTTAACACCGATACCGTTGACAAGGTGCTTAATTACCTCATGCAATATGGCATTAAGGTTCAGGGTGGCGATAAGCTGGGCAAGTCAATCATCTTCGCCAAAAACCATGAACATGCTATTTTTATTGAAGAACGTTTTAACAAGCTGTTTCCCGAATACCAGGGCAAGTTCCTGAGGGTGATTGACAATTATGAAAGCAAGGCCCAGGATTTGCTTGAACGATTTACAGATCCTTTTCAAGAGAAAAATCCACAGGTTGCCGTGTCGGTCGACATGCTCGACACTGGCATTGATGCCCCCAGGGTGGTGAACCTTGTCTTCTTTAAGATGGTCAAATCTTATGTAAAGTTTTGGCAAATGGTTGGGCGTGGCACCAGGCTATGTCTGAATCTTTTCGGACCGAACGACCATAAAACCCACTTCCTGATATTCGACTTTTGCCAGAATCTCGAGTTTTTTGAAGCCAATCCCGAGGGTGTGGGTGGCAAGTCAGTAAAAAGCCTTACCCAGCGAATTTATGAAATGAAACTGGATGTGATCATGGGTATAAGAGAAGCTGAAAATGCCACCGAATCAGAAGAAGCGTTGGCCTGCGAATACGCAGCCCAGCTGCATCTTCTGGTCAGGACTTTCGACTATGCACGTTTCCAGGTAAAAATGAACCTTCGTTACGTACTGGAGTATTCAAACGCTGAACGCTGGGAAAGCCTCTCAAAAGGCGATATACTTGATATCAAGAAATATCTTGCTCCACTGGTTTTACCCGATGAAAACGAACATGAACTTGCCCGTAGGTTTGATGTGCTGATGCTCAGCACGCTGCTTGCCTTGCTTCAGGGAAGGGAATACAGTCATTTTGTGGGCAAGATCGCCGGATTGGCATATGCGCTGGAAGCAAAGAAAAATATACCAGCTGTGAAAGCACAGCTACCGACCATTAAAGAGGTGCAAACAGAAACCTTCTGGAATATCGCAAATGCAAAACGTCTTGAGGAAGTAAGGAAAGCAATGCGTGACCTGATGAAATTCCTTGATGCCCAGACTCAGGAAAATGTATATACCAACCTTGAAGATGAACTTAATACTTCTGATGTTGAAATAAAACCCTTAATAAAGATATCAACCCAACTCCAGTCATATCGTGACCGGGTTGAAGCCTATATCAGGAAAAACAGGCATCATCTTACGATTCAGAAATTAAGAGGCAATGTGCCCATAACCGCTGATGAACTCAATGCGTTGGAAAACATGCTGTTTGATGGTGATGAAAGAGGAACAAAAACAGATTATGTTATGGAGTATGGCGACCAGCCTTTGGGTGTGTTTATCCGAAGCATTGTTGGGCTTGATATTGAAGCAGCCAACGAAGCATTTTCCGTGTTTTTACAATCGGGGAATCTGAGGGCAGATCAGATGACATTTATCAACAACATCATCATGTTCGTGGAGAAAAATGGCACCATAGATGCCGGGATGCTGTTCGAGTCACCATTTACCGATGTCAACGACCAGGGATTGTTAGGAGTGTTTGACGAAGCAGATGCGTATAAGGTAATCAGCATACTTGAAAAGATCAATCAGAATGCCGGGGTGGCATAAATGATATGGTTGAGGATACTCACGCTTTCAGATATAATCTCATATTAATATTGGTAAAGTATGGAAATGACTGATGCACATCTTAAGCTAATTGATGATCATATTAAATTCCTAAAGGAGAGTAAAAACAAAGATGAAGCCTATAAATGGGAAGCCATTGATCATTTTCAATCTCATTGGAATATTGATGCGAAAGATTTTTCGGCTATGTTTCATGTCGCTTTTCAAAAACGGGCAAACCTGTTCTACCAAAATTCATGGGGTTTTATATCAAAGCTAGTCAAGCATTTCCCGGAAAAGGCACGAGAAATGTTCCGTGAATTATACAATGAGAAAATTGGTGTTGATATCAGGCTTAAAAACTTCCAGGAGCAAGGTCGCATTATTGTGCCGGAAGTGATGAAGGCAACTGGCAAAGGCAAGCTTAAACATCAGCAGGATGAAAGAACTATGTCCGTTTACCTGGCTTTTATGTATCCAGACAGACACTTTATTTTTAAAGATAGCTTTTACCAGACCATTTGTGCTCTTTACCAGGAAAAATCACGACCAGCCGGAGAAAAATACCAGCATTTCTGTGAACTTGCAGAAAAGTTCAAAGCGAAACATGTAATTCCTGGTTCACCAGTAATGGATTTGTACAGGACAATTCAGGAAAAGCCAAGCTGGGAAGACACAAATTTAATTGTTCAAAATGTTTTATACGTTAGCGGTTATATTAAAACTGAACATCCACCCATAATGAGTCTTGACTTTATGAAGAAACATCCAATTAACCTAATC
>SKYG01000311.1 GCA_007128045.1 Bacteroidales bacterium
GTCATCTCGAACGAAGTGAGAGATACCCTACAGACCGAGGTTACGATGGTTCCATGTTACGGATTTTTTGTTCCAATATAGTTTTCCATTTTTGATATGCAATATTCAAGGGTTCTGCCATAGTAGGATTTGGTTTTATGGTTTTTACAACCTGCAGGCCATCAAATGCTTCATCAGGGCTTTTGTAGATACCGCATCCTATTCCGGCGGCACGGGCTGCACCCTGAGAGCCGTCTGTATTGTAGAGTTCAATAGCAGCACCTGATACGGAAGCGAGGCTTTCAGCAAACAGGTCGCTCAGAAACATATTGGCATGCCCTGCACGGATCACTTTAGGTGTGATGCCTATTTCTTTCATGATCTCCATCCCATAATGAAAAGAAAAAACAATGCCTTCCTGGGATGCTCTTAACAAGGTGGCCTGTGTATGGCGGTTAAAGTCGAGTCCGTCAACAACGCATCCGATATTTTTATTGCCGATCATGCGTTCGGCACCATTTCCGAAAGGCAACACAGAAAGGCCTTCAGAGCCGGGTTTGATGCCTGCAGCCAGCGCATTCATATCATTATAGGATATTTGTTGGCTTCCTACGTGGCGCTTGAGCCATGAGTTCAGGATTCCTGTCCCGTTGATGCAAAGCAACACGCCCAACCTGGTCATTGCCTCAGAGTGGTTTACATGGGCAAACGTGTTTACCCGCGACAAATGGTCATACCTGACCTGGTCGCTGACGCCATATACCACCCCTGATGTTCCTGCTGTAGCGGCCACCTCCCCGGGGTGCAGCACATTTAGTGAAAAGGCGTTGTTGGGCTGATCACCGGCCCTGTAGGTCAAAGGTATGCCAGGGTCTAGGCCAAGCTCTGAAGCAGCCTCTGAGGTAAGGGTACCCTGCACAGAGAAATTGGGTACCACCTCAGGAATAAATGCCCTGTTGAACCCGTAAGTGTCCATCAACGTTTCCGAGAGGCCATGTTGCTGAAAATCCCACATGATGCCCTCCGACAATCCGGAGGGGGTGGTCCGGATCTCTCCGGTCAGCAGGTAAGCAATATAATCGCCCGGAAGCATCATTTTGTATACCTTCTCATAGATGTCTGGCTCATGATCCTTCACCCACTTCAGCTTTGATGCGGTAAAGTTTCCGGGAGAGTTCAGCAAGGCAGACAGGCACTTCTTGCTGCCAATAGCTTGAAATGCTTCCTGACCAATCCCTACGGCACGGCTGTCGCACCAGATTATCGATGGACGAAGAGGTTTCCCCAGTTTGTCAATGATGACCAGGCCGTGCATCTGATAGGAAAGTCCGATTGCCACAATATGTTTCTTATCGACATCGGCATGCATCAGCAACTCCTTCGTAGCCAGCACAAGATGCTTCCACCAGTTCATCGGATCCTGTTCAGCCCATCCCGGCCTATCGGAAACAATCTCCATTTCCTCTTTTGGGGAGTAGGCCGACGCCAGGCATTTGCCTGTTTCAGCAGATAATACACTAACTTTTACTGAAGAGCTTCCTATGTCATATCCGAGCAGGAACATATTGTTGAGGTGTTGAGTTGTTGAATTGTTGAGTTGTTGGACACAATCGTTGAGTTGTTGAATTGTTGAATTGTTGAGTTGTTGAGGAGTTGAATTACTAAAGTAAATTATATGAATGAGGCGTTTTTTTGTTTTCTGAATTGCATGAAACGTTTTCTGTCGAACTTATATAGTTGTGCTGGTTTATGGGCAACATTTATTTGCTTTTCGGCCAGAGGGACTATAAAGTCAAGCGTTTTGAGTTTTTTTCTAAAATTGCGGCTATCTATCCCAGAACCATTAAATACCTCCAACACCTGCTGAAGCTGAAAAATAGTGAACTTTTCAGGCAATAGATCAAATGCAATAGGTTCGGTACCGGCACTATGTAAGAGTAACTCTCTTGCCCGCTGGATGATCTTACTATGGTCAAATGGTAGCTGAATCGCCGACTCAAGAGTGACCCACTTTGATCTCTCTGATAAGCCATTCAACTCGGAATCAGCAAGATTTACCAAACCAAAATAGGCTACAGAAATCACCCTGTCGATGGTTAATCCCGTTGTAGACTCAAGCCATTCTTTGTCCTTCTGGTTTTTCATCCGGTCAAGAGAATCAAGTACTTCGAACCGCTCAAGAAAAACATTCTCTATGCCTGTCAGCTCTTTTAGCACCCTGCTGGCGGCATCATCGAGCAATTCATCGTTATACACAAGACTTCCTGGAAGCTTCAGGTCGTAGGATGGTGTTGGTGACTCATTCAGTTTGTCCAGCTCCCGTTTCACCAATAACACTTTAATGCCATTCGGGCTAAAACCAAATACCACACAGTCGACAGAAATATGTGGGTTTAATTGGGATTCCATCATCGGGGATCTTTTGGAGTGAAACGACCCTGTAAATATAAATAAAAAATACTTAGCGTAACAAATACACTAAGTATTTTTTATTTTTTATTATGATGTTAGAAACTTATTGGCTCATAAAATAATTTGAATACCTCCAACGCTCATCGGGCACAGATTCATCAATTATCTCCAACCGCTTTTTAATAACTGTGCTCCGCGACAATGATAAAGAATCCGGTTGTTTTCCACCTACAGAAATATCTACAAAACCCGGTGATATCACCCTGCCATGTTCAGCATCATAAACGGACAATTGATTGGCAGACAACAAGAAAGATACATGTTGGGTTTCGCCAGCCTTTACATGAATTCTTCGAAACCCCTGAAGCGATCGTATAGGTTCCAGTTCTTTACCGTTGTGTGAGACATACAATTGTACCACCTCATCTCCATCAAAATCTCCGGTATTGGTTACATCTACCTTAACAGTTACATCCTGTCCGGCATGAACAGATTCAGGAATTTTAACATTGGCATACTGAAATGTGGTATAACTCAATCCATAGCCAAACTCATATAATGGCTGTTCTTTAACATACTTATAGGTTCTTCCTGCCATAGAATAGTCATCAAATGGAGGCAATTGATGTACCGATGAATAAAATGTAACAGGCAGTCTGCCGGCGGGATTGTAATCGCCAAACAACACATCAGCAATGGCGGTTCCTCCAGCCTGACCAGGATACCAGGCCTCCAGAATGGCAGGGACATTCCCGGCCTCCCAATTGATCGCCAAAGCACTGCCGTTCAGCAGAACCAATACGGTTGGTTTTTTCAGCTTCATGATGGCCTTTACCAAATTGGTTTGAACATCAGGTAACGCAATATCTAACCGATCACCGCCTTTAAACCCCGGGGCATCTACCTTCATCTCTTCGCCTTCGAGATGCGGACTTAACCCTAAACATAAAATAACAACATCTGCATCATTTGCTATGTCCACAGCTTCTTCGATCAGTTGTTGCCCGGGAATATCCCATAATAAACGAACCATAGGGTAGGTTGAATTCAGTTGCTTATATTCCAAAGTAATCCTATATGGTTTTCCTTCCTCTAAAAAGATTTTTCTGTATTCCTTGCGAGGATGATGTGTGGCATATCGTTGTATAAACAAACTATCATTTACAAACAAAGTTAATCCTGAAAACCCGGCTCCGCCTAAAAAGTAATCGCCACTTATTTCAGGAACCAGGTAACCGGTCCATCTAACAGAAAAATGATCATTACCAATTCCTGGTTTGGGTTCGTTGGTCCACCAGGCAAAATCAACGTTTCTATCAACCCCGGTATAAAATGGGTCACCTTCCAGGTTTGAGTTATTGTAATACATAGCGGTCAATCCAGGTTGAGTCAAAGATTGATCAGTAAATAGCACGGAGCCGGGAACAGGCTTTAGTTGGGGAAAGCCTTCAGCCAATACACTACCCTGCGAATAGGTTACTTTCGCGCCGGGTAGTTTTTCGACAATCCCTTTATATGGTGTAACTGGTCTTGAAGGATATCCGTTGTAATTGCCCAGCAATACATCTGTATTATCTGCATTTGGCCCAATTACAGCAACATTTTTAATGTTTTTGCTCAGTGGCAATATATTGTTGTCGTTTTTCAATAATACCAAAGATTTACGGGCTGCATCCAGTGCCGCCAGTTGATGTTTCTCACTATCGACCAACGAAATGGGAATCTTTGAATATGGTACATCGTTTTCGGGATCAAACATGCCAAGTTTCATTCTTGCCAACATCAGCCGGGTAACACTGACATTTATTTCACGCTCACTAACAAGTCCCAGCTCTACAGCTTTTACTAATGAATGATAAGAATTGCCGCAATTCAGGTCAGTACCTGCTTTTACGGCCAGCGCAGAAGCTTCTTCGACAGTTTCAGCAACTCCATGACCTCCTTCTCTGTAGAAGTCTCTTATTGCATAACAATCCGAGACGATATACCCTTCAAATCCCCAATCCACCCTCAGCATCGATTCCAGGAATTTACTTGCGCAGCAGGGAACATCAAACAGGCGGTTATAAGCACACATAACGGAGTATACATTGGCTTCCTGAATGGTTTTTCTAAAGTGAGGTAAATAGGTCTCTACCAGATCCCGGTCGGAAGGCACGGCATTAAACCGATGTCTGTCGGGTTCCGGACCGCTATGTACTGCAAAGTGTTTTGCTGTGGCAACCGTCTTTAAATATTTGGGATCATCACCTTGCAAGCCCCTGATGAATTGAACTGCCAGTTCACCGGCCAAAAAGGGATCCTCTCCATATGTCTCCATGCCCCTCCCCCATCGCGGATCACGAAAAATGTTGATATTCGGAGACCAGAAGGTCAGCCCCTGATACATGTTTCGTTTGCCCTGGGATACAAAGTCGTGGTGTTTTGCCCTGGCCTCATCAGAAATAATGTCAGCAATCCGGTACATTTCATCTTTATCCCACATGGCCGCCATTCCAATAGCTTGCGGGAAAACGGTTGCCAGGCCTGCGCGGCCAACTCCGTGCAGGCATTCATTCCACCAATGATAGGCAGGAACCCCAAGTCTGTCAATGGCAGGAGAATTATCGAGCATTTGTGAGACTTTTTCTTCAAGTGTCATTCGTGATACCAGATCATCTGCTCGCTCTTCAAAGCTAAGCCGGGTATCTAAATAAGGTAATGGTGGATCTGTACAGGAAGTAAAAAATATTTGAAATACAACAATGACCGTAGTTCCAGCAAAGAATTTTGCCGAAAAACAATCTTTTATGTAAGTCAACATTGCCATGAAACGTTGATAATTGGTGTTATGGTAGCCAGGGCATAAACCTGACTCTGGTGCTGGTAAAAAAACCGGCAAAACCGTATCATTGGATATTTTAATCAATGATACGGTTTTGCCGGGTAAACTAACTGACCAAATGGATCAATTTATTTCACAGAGAGCTTAAATATGAACTAACTATTCATTTTGCTGAATATTTTCAATAAAAAATTGCTAGAAGTTTTTCTCAATACGGTTGATCGCTTCCTTTATGCAAATTGCATCACCGTATTGTGACCTCAGGTATTGTCGATTGGAACATCATCATTCAAACAAACCAGTATTGCCCTTTTCCCATAAAGGCCATAATTGTTCGACAAGATCGGGGCGATCCTTCGCGATGTTTCTGGTTTCGTTCGGATCAACATCATGATCATATAATTCAACAACTGGCTGCTGATCCCGGAAATATTTTGTCAGTCTATAGCGCTCGTTGCGCAATGTAATACCATTTCTGAAATATCCGTAAGCAGCCTCTTCCCACTGTGCTTCCGGATCGCGCAATATGGGCA
>SKYG01000159.1 GCA_007128045.1 Bacteroidales bacterium
GTTGTTGACATCACACCGCCTTCTGCACCGCTTATCTATGAACTATCTCACAGCAACCAGGAAGTGTTTCTACGCTGGAGTGCCAACCCTGAATCAGACGTGGCCGGCTACAGGGTATACCGCGCTTTGGGAGACTCCACCAACCTGGAAATGCAATGGGAGGGAGAGATGACCTCGCTGACAGAGTCGGTCGCAGATGAGGGAACATACTTCTACCAGGTCACAGCAGTGGATGAGGCCGACAACGAAAGTTTGCCCAGCCAGATGGTTTGGCTTAATGTGCAGGCTGGCCCTCCTTTACCGCCTGCTTCCGGAGAAGCCGTTTGGGACGGCAACCGTGTTGTAGTCAGTTGGGAGCCGAGTCCGTCGGCCAACACGGCCGGATACTTTTTGCAGCGCCTGCATACGGAAACGGGACGGCGCATCGATCTGGTAGAATTGGATATAGATGCCACAGAGTTTGTTGACCGCTATGCACCCCGCGACCAGGAGATCATTTATTTGATACATGCCCGCGATGCCAGGTGGCGGCTGTCGGATGCTCTGGAGGTGGTGGTAGAGGAATAGAAGTTGGGAATCGAGCGAAGTGACGGCTGTCGTCTTAATTTCCAAAAAGAAATTATTGTTAGGATTTTATCCGTGTCAGTGTTTTATTAAAAAGGTTTCAAAATCAGCACTGCGCCACTGTTAATCACCTCTGCCATGGTGATGGTGTTGGGTAAAGGATAGAAAATCGGACTTCCATACTGGTTCCAAAAAGCGTAAAACCACCATGCTGTGGTGAGCAGGAAGCCCAGGGCTAACCGCCACATGTTCCTGTTCTTCGTCAGAAGTTAAATACCGTTCCAGTTGCGTTGGGCTGCCAGCATGCTCACCGGGTTGATGGCCATCAGGGCAGCTGCGATCAGGGCCGTGGAGGTGTTAAAGAGCCTGCGGGCCAAAAGATATACCAGCCAGATCATCAGCATGCCGAAGATAAAGGGAATGATTGTTACATATAGTTGTGCCCGAAAAATGTCGGCAGCGTGTTTTTCGGGCAGGTAGGTATCGTTCTCGTAGTAGTCGGACATGGTCAGCAGCAGGTTTTGTCCGGCAATGGCGTTGATGCTGTCGGCCAGTTGGGGGCTGACCAGCTCCGTGTAGGTCAATGCCATGGAGGTCTATTCGAAGCGGCCACTGGTGCAAAAAAGGGTTACCGGAAACGAATCGGTGGCCATGATGGCGTCGCTGTGCACCACCACGTGGGTCATATAGGTCTCCGGCCATAAGACACCCAGTCCCATGAGCAATGATGAGTTTTATGCCATGATTGACAAGGGCATCGATGATGTGCATACTGGGAGGATGCAGTCACATGCATCGTTAAAGAAAGAAGTTCAGTCATGGAAATAACCGCCGAATGGACTGACCAATCAAAACAACAGCTCAGAGAAATTTTTGATTATTATGCGACCGAGGCCGGTCTTGAAGTGGCCCCCCGGATAATTGATTGTATGCTTAAGCGGGTGGAGATTCTCTTGAATAACTCTCAGGCTGGACCCGTTGAACCACTTTTGGCTGAATACCATAGAAAATACCGGTATCTTGTCGGAGACAATTACAAAATCATTTGCATCTATTGCTCCGGTAATGATGATTATTTTGTATCTTTACACAAACATGAGAACAATGGATAAATCAGCATTAAAAAGCAGTTTGCATCATTTTATTGAACAGATTAACAACAGGCATCTGTTGGAAGATTATTATCATGAAATGAAAAACATTGTGAAAATGACGGATCAAAACGCATGGGATTCACTTACTGATGCACAAAAAAAAGAAGTGTTGATGTCGTGGCAAGAAAGCGAAGACGATAACAATTTGGTCGATCACAATATAGTAATGGCAAGATACAAGGAATGGCTGTAAGAATCCGCTGGACAAAACGCGCTCAAAAGTCATTTGGCAATATTGTTGATTATCTGAACACCGAATGGAGCTTGGCTGTTGCGGTCAAATTTGTCAAAAAATCCAATTCTTTTATTGAGACCTTAAAGGATTATCCACGTTTAGGGAAGCAAGAACCTGCTGCAAAGGGACTGAGGAGTTTTATTCTATCAAGACAGACAACCGTTTTTTACCGGATCAAGAATAATGACACCATCATTCTGCTCAATTTCTTTGATACCAGGCAGGATCCGAAAAAAAAGATGAAATCATAACTGTGCTCGAAAAATCCTGGAATGTTAGGCCAAAGCCCCGTGATGGCGGGTGGCCAACGCCATCAGGCTTGAAACACTGAAACTGTCTTCGAAAGCCGCGAAGGCTGGCTCCGCCTCGACCATACATACCAGTTCAACATGGTGTTCCTGGCCTACCACTCGCAGGTGCAAAAGTTTCATCTTAACACATTCGATTTACTGTAATATGCAGGATACCCCCAAACACATCATACAGAAGCAAAGAGAGATCATTCACGCCAAAAGTCCGGATGAACGATTTATGATTGGTGTGGAAGCCATCAATTTTGGTCGAATGATGGTAGAGAGCAGCATCAGGCTTACTGGGAGGCAGAGGAGAATCAGGGATAATGGTGCTTACTACTCCCAGTCGAGAATCACCTTTCCACAGTTGCCTTGTTCCATGATTTCGAAGCCTCTCTGAAAATCTTCCACTTTCATCCGGTGGGTGATGATGGGGGAGATGTCGAGCCCTTGTGTAAGCATCTGTTCCATGTGGTACCAGGTTTCGAACATTTCGCGCCCGTAGATGCCCTTGAGGGTGAGGCCCTTGAAGATGACTTTGTTCCAGTCGACAGTCGTATCAGAGGGCAGTATTCCCAGGAGGGAGACTTTCCCTGAGTTGTACATATGTTCGAGCAGCTGGTTGAAGGCTGCCGAGGAGCCTGAGCATTCCAGTCCGATGTCAAACCCAATCATTCCCAGCTCTTTCATGATGTCGGTAAGGTTTTCTTTTAGGGGGTTCACTACCCTGGTGGCGCCCATTTTTTTTGCCAGTTCAGCCCTGTATTCGTTGGTTTCGGTAGCCACCACGTACCTTGCCCCGGCAAAGCGTGCCACCGCCACGCACATGCTCCCGATCAGGCCTGCGCCGGTCACCAGCACATCCTCTCCGATTAGCGGGAAGCTCAGTGCCGTATGGGTGGCATTGCCAAAGGGATCCATGATCGACACGATCTCATCGGGTATTTCAGGACTGATTTTCATCACATTGTTGGATGGCACCGACACGTAATCGGCAAAGGCACCGTCGATGTTTACCCCGATGCCGATGGTCTTTTCACAGATGTGCTGCCGTCCGCGACGGCAGTTGCGGCAGTGCCCGCAGGCAATGTGTCCCTCGCTGGTCACCCGGTCGCCAATCTGCACACTGTTTACCTCCGACCCGATCGCAGCCACCCTGCCCACATACTCATGACCGATGATCATGGGAACCGGTATGGTATGTTGGGCCCACTCGTCCCATTTGTAAATATGCAGGTCGGTACCACAGATCGATGACTTGATGACCTTGATCAATACATCGTTATGTCCTGGCACCGGAACAGGTCTTTCCTGCATCCAGATGCCCTTCTCAGGTTTTGCCTTTACCAGTGCCCTCATTGTGTCCATATACCGTATAGTTTAGATTGTGAGTCAGCCGACTGAAGCGAGCTGTCGGTTACTTATGGTGCTAAATTAGTAAAAGTCGCAGTACCTTGCAAGAGTTTGCTCAAATGAAAAATGCCTCCATGAACCTTTAAAGTCTATCGTCAGTAAGCTTCCACTGCCTTGTACCAAGTATTTCTTTTTCGATAATGAGCAGGGGATTGATGTATTATGCATATGTATGCTCATGATATAAAAATCTATTTTTTCGTAAAATATGATATTTCCTGGTGAGGAGTTTGAGCCTATATTTGTTCCGTGGTAAAAAGTTAGCATGGCTCTGGGGTTCAATAATAAGGCGATGTACGTGTTTGGAGTAACATAATTAGCCAATAATGGAAAAAATACACATTAACAAACGGTTTATTATCGGGATCACATTGGTTTCGGCAATGGGTGGGCTTCTTTTCGGTTACGACTGGGTGGTAATAGGAGGAGCAAAACCATTTTACGAACGGTTTTTCGATATCACACATTTGCCTGGTTTGCAAGGGTGGGCCATGAGCAGCGCCCTTATTGGCTGTCTGTTCGGTGCTTTGTTTTCGGGTTATCTGTCTGATAGGTTCGGAAGAAAGGTGCCCCTTATATTTGCCGCTTCGCTGTTTACGCTATCGGCTATCGGAACAGGTGCGTCAAGCGTGTTTACCCTGTTTATCGCATATCGGCTGCTTGGGGGGCTGGCCATTGGAATTGCTTCAGCAACATCTCCCATGTATATTGCTGAAATTTCGCCTGCTTCCATTCGCGGGAGGTTGGTGGCAGTGAATCAGTTGACCATAGTGATCGGTATCCTGGCTGCGCAAATCATCAATTTCCTGATCGCTGAAAAAGTACCTGATGGGGCATCCGACGATTTCATCCGGCAATCGTGGAACGGACAAATGGGTTGGCGCTGGATGTTCTGGGCAGAAACTGTACCGGCTGTATCCTTTTTTATACTCGCTTTTTTTATTCCCGAAAGTCCACGGTTTTTAGCAAAATCAGGAAAAACGGAAGCCTCTTTAAAAATTCTTGCAAAAATTGGCGGCATTGATTATGCCCGGAATGAAGCTCGCAATATTGCAGAAACACTGAAGGATGCCTCACATAAAATTGACTGGAGGGCATTAAAAGCTAAAAAATTGCGGCCTGTATTATTACTGGGGATTGTATTGGCAGCCTTTCAGCAGTGGTGTGGCATTAACGTTATTTTCAACTATGCAGAAGAAGTATTTACTTCTGCCGGGTATTCTGTTTCTGATATGCTGCTGAATATTGTTATTACCGGTTCGGTGAATCTGGTGTTTACCTTGGTAGCCATGCGCGTGGTCGACAGTTGGGGCCGCCGGAAGCTGATGCTGCTCGGTTCGTTGGGACTGGCTGTTATTTATATTGTGTTGGGTGGAAGCTATTATATGGGCATTCAGGGGCTATTTATTTTACTATTGGTTGTGTTGGCCATCGCAACCTATGCCCTCACACTGGCACCCGTAACCTGGGTCATCCTTTCTGAAATATTCCCCAACAAGGTGCGCGGCACTGCTATGGCACTGGCTACAACGTCACTTTGGGTGGCCTCCTTTGGGCTGACTTATACTTTTCCTATCCTTAATAAAGCGTTGAATGCATCAGGCACATTTTGGCTATATGCAATGATATGCATTGCAGGATATCTGTTTATCCTGATAAAACTTCCTGAAACCAAAGGAAGAAGCCTGGAGGAAATTGAAAAAAGAATCACCAGTTAACATGAAGAAGTAGTCTTAATCTGAACAAAATAATTCAGTTTAATGATTAAAAACAAATATAAAAAGGCAGGAATTTCTTTTGTTGTTGTAACAGTTGCAGGTTTTGGTTGTCAGACAACAAAAACTGACAATCTGCGCCCCAATGTCGTATTTATTGTAGTTGATGATTATGGCTGGATGGATACCGGCTTTCAGGGCAGTGAATTTTATGAAACCCCTAATCTCGACAAATTGGCCGCAGAAGGCATGATTTTCACAAATGGCTATGCTGCATCCGGAGTTTGTTCTCCCAGTCGTGTAAGTTTGTTGACTGGCCGATACCCTCCCCGTTCAGGTATAACTGACTGGATTAAGGGTTATCAGGCAGACCA
>SKYG01000246.1 GCA_007128045.1 Bacteroidales bacterium
AAATGCCGCAAAAACTAAATGTGGTATTTATTCATATCGACGACCTGGGATGGAAAGACCTTGGATATATGGGAAGTGAGTTTTATGAAACACCAAATGTCGACAGACTGGCTGCTCAGGGTCTGGTGTTTACCAATGCTTATGCCGGCGCAGCCAATTGTGCTCCCAGCAGGGCTTGTCTGCTTACCGGGCAAAACACACCCAGGCATGGCATCTATACGGTCAATCCTGCCGACAGAGGTAATCCTCGCACCCGCCAACTGATTGCTTCAGCCAATGCCGACAGCCTCAACCCATCCGACAGAACCCTGGCCCATCTGTTCAAAGATGCGGGCTATACCTCCTTATCGATTGGGAAATGGCATCTTAGCTCTAATCCGGTGAATAATGGCTTCGACTATAATATAGGAGGTGACTTAAGGGGAAATCCCGGGCCAGGGGGTTACTTTGCACCATATAATATTAATCATATTGAACAAGGCCCTGAAGGTGAATACCTGACCGATCGGCTGACCAACGAAGCCATAGATTTCATTCATCAACACAGAGATGTTCCATTCTTTCTGTATATGACCTATTACACCGTACATACACCACTTCAGGGAAAGGAATATAAGGTTGAAAAGTACAGGGGTAAGGGCGGTGTCACTGGCCAGGATAACGCCGTGTATGCAGCCATGGTGGAGTCTATGGATGATAATGTGGGCCGGTTGTTGGGTACGCTTGAAGAGCTCGGACTGGAAGATAATACCCTGGTAGTGTTCATTTCCGACAATGGAGGAATTCGTGCCATCTCATACCAGGATCCTCTCAGAGCAGGAAAAGGTTCCTATTATGAAGGTGGTATCAGGGTTCCAATGATCATGAAGTGGCCTGGACAAATTACACCAGGAAAAACAGATGTCCCTGTTGTGAATTTGGACTTTTATCCCACTTTCATGGGAGTGCTAAACTCGTCCCCTGAAGACAAAATTCTTGATGGTGTTGACCTCGCTCCATTGTTTGAAGGAGGAAGCCTTGAGGAAAGGCCTTTATTCTGGCATTTCCCCATATACCTTCAGCAATATAACCCTAAAATTGATCAGGGGCGTGATCCGCTGTTCAGGACCAGACCGGGAACTGCCATGCGATACGGAAAATGGAAGCTGCATGAATATTTCGAAGATGGCGCATTGGAGTTGTATGACCTTGACGCAGATCTGGGGGAAACCAACAACCTGGCCGATGTGTTGCCTGAAGAAACTGCAGAATTGCATCTTAGGATGATCGATTGGAGGACAAGAACCAATGCGCCCGTGCCTACGGAGAGAAACCCTGACTATGACGCAGACTTCGAAAGAAGACAAATAAGGGATCGGCTGTCAAACTAAACACTTAAGGCAAAATTATGGTTGTATTATTATACTGCTTGACAGAAAATTACCAATACTAAGTCAGATTGTATGTTATATTTGTTGGTAGTCATTCATTCATTCATTCATTTATTTACTCACTAAAACCTATTATTATGAAGTCAACATGTACAAATCTCAAAAAAAGTTTGTTTGCTTTAATGTTGCTGTTCGGCGTAACAAGCCTGATGGCACAAAATGTAATCAACGTGCCTTCTCAGGCTGCCGGGATCAGGGAAGCCTTTGATCTCATTGTTGCCAGTCCTGAAACCTATCCGCCTGAAACACCCGTCGTGATCAGGGTACAGGGAGAAGGGTATACTGTAGGATATGACCCGGAAGGCGGTTTGGTACAGAATTACCTTAACCCGGCTCAGGTAAGAATAGTTGACGGGTATTACGATATTACCATTGAGGGTGACGGGCCTGATAAAACCGTTATCAAAGGATATGCTTCCTTAGAGGAAATGCCGGAAATACGTTTTGGCGGTCACCACACTACCGGGATGCGTTTCCTTCAAATTGGCTCTGCTGGCGGAGCAGGAATGAAATTAACCCTGAAAAATATCAAGCTTCAGAATTGGGGCTTTGGCAATACCAATGGTGGTGTGATCAACATGAACCAGGGATCGATAAACGGATGGCAATTAAGTATGGTCAATGTAGAATTTGAACATATGATTGCCCGTGCAGGTGCCATCGTTCAGTCTAACCAACCCAACAACGACCTGCATATGGACAATGTATTCGTACATAATTGTGTGGTGTACGACAACAATGGCTTTCAGGGCTTATTTCAGTTGCAGCGGATCCGTGATCTTTCGGTTAAGAACTCCACCTTTATGTCGAATGAACGCTATACGATCAATATAGGTGGAGACCGTACCGGTAACGACTTGGCCAGGAGTATTGGTACCATTTTTTGGGTAAGAGCCGGCACCCAGGCTGATGAGAACAGAACAATATTGTTTGAGAACAATGCCTTCGTCAACAACCTGCCTGTCGAAAAGTCTTCCTGGGTTACTATAGTACCTGGAGATGTTACCATCAATCCTACATCAACAGAAGCCGCCCAGCCGGTTATCTCATTTCAGCATGAGGGTGAAGAGGAGATTACCACCCTTATGAATGTCACCATGCGCAAGAATATCATGATAGAGAACAGGCGTGAAGGTGACAACATGGATCTCGATATAGCCATTCTGGATCCTATAAGCAATGAGCGTATCGTTTTCCATTACCCTGAAGAGGGAAATTACAATATTCTGAATGCCGTTGCACAAAATGCCGAATGGATGGAAACCGCAGCAATTCCATACTGGCGTTTTGAAGATGTCAAGTTTGATGGTTACAAGGTAACCCGCGAATACACATACACCCATGCTGACATTGCTTTCGAGATGGAAGGCGATCTGCCAAAGGTGTTTTATGATGAGTTAGGCGTTGGGTTTGTAAAATACACTGGCGATGGCGGTACTCCCGGCAACCAGGTATCCAGCATTACCCTGTCGGCAGCATCTGCATTTGTTGCTCCGGGATTGACCTTACAGATCATCGCCACTGTGGCTCCGGCCGATGCCGATGATACCTCTGTTACCTGGAGTGTAGAATATGGTACCGGTATTGCACTGATTGACCAGTCAGGATTGTTAACAGCTGTAAGCAATGGAACCGTTACAGTAATTGCCACCGCCAATGATGGTTCTGGCGTTACTGGAACCCTGGTAATCACAGTGGGTGATGATACATCTGTCACTGATCCACTTGCACCAAGACTTACGGTGTATCCAAATCCGGTACGCGAGACGATGCACATCGTTTCAGATGTTGTTATGAATGAAATCCGATTGATCAATGTGATAGGTCAGATGGTATACGCTGCCTCTGTAGATGACAAAACCTTTCAGCTACCCGTTGGCGATATTAAAGAAGGAGTATATCTGGTTCAGATTACTGCCGGCGACTCTGTACAGATTAAACGAGTTATTATCAGCCGCTAGGAGGACGTGAATTAATTTTTTGGATTGTTGCATGAAGCAGGCGCCTGATATGGAGCCTGCTTTATGTTTTTAAAATGGTATATGTAGCAAATCAAAACATATACTGACAGCGCAAAATATGTCGCCAAAATAGACTTAAAAATATATTAATGATGAAAAACACGCTCAGTATACTTATAGGTTTTCTCATTTGGGGGGAGGAGGTGCTGGCTCAAAACACCCTGAATATAGTTAACGAAATAATGTATGTTGACGAATTGATTGATTATGAAGTTTCCATTGATGGTAAATCCGAATTACATATAGCAGGAGACGTCACATCTGTAAGCGGCTCGGGCTTTAATCTAATCTCTGACGATGCTTGGGTGTTTTTTTCTGAAATATTGCCATCGGTTGTTCATGATCAGCTTTCATCTAAGATATTTGTTCGTGGGGTCGCTGCTGTACCTGGCGAGAATATACGGTTTGAGCAATATCGTCATGGAACCGTTGTGATCCCTCATGGTAAAGACTTCCGGCCTTTACAGGTGTACACAGGTCCTGTATTTACCGGTGATTCTGCCGACCTTGGGCTTTATACCTACCACAGGGAGGCAGAGCTTGGGCCTTTAAACAACCAGATCAGTTCATTTACGCTGAAGCGCGGCTATATGGCTACTGTTGCCCAGGGAGAGATGGGTAATGGGTATAGCCGGGTTTTCATTGCGGATGAGTCTGGTTTGGAGATTGAGATCATGCCTGAGGGGCTCAACAATGCAGTTTCGTTCGTGAGGGTGTTTCCCTGGAAGTATGTCAGTAAGAAAGGATGGGGCGGTGGAGGAGATGTCTGGAACCTGATGAAATATAGCTGGCAATATAATTGGAATGCAAACATGCAGTCAGCACATAATTATGAATATGTTCCAATAAGACATAATTATTGGTGGCCAAATTTTAACCTGATCAACACCATTGAAAATACAACACATCTGCTGGGATACAATGAACCTGAAAGGGCCGACCAGGCCAATATGACAGTAGAACAAGCCTTACGGCAATGGCCAAAACTTATGGAATCGGGTTTACGACTTGGCTCTCCTGCTCCTTCTGATGGGGGAAGGGCATGGCTCTATGAGTTTTTGGATAAGGCTGACGAACTTAATTACCGGGTCGATTATGTTTCCATGCACTGGTATGAAGGATGCCGTACCCCTATGCAGTTTTATAACCGACTGAAGCAGGTTCATGAGAGAACCGGACGTCCTTTATGGATCAAGGAGTTCAACAATGGCGCAAATTGGACCTCCAACTGTTACCCAGGTCCGGAACAAAATGCCAGATGGTTTGAACAAGTACTGCACATGCTGGATACAACCAGCTTTGTTGAAAGGTACGCGGTATTTCATTGGATGAATGATCCTTTCAGAATGTATATCGATGGTGTGTTGACACCTGCCGGGGAGGTATATAGCAGTCATAAGGCCTACATGGCATACAACCCGGAAAAGGAATTCTTCCTTGACAATATTTCTGTGCCAAAACCTGCCCTGGTACAGGCTATTTTGGTATCAAATGGTACCAGGTTATCCTGGATACACAATATACCCAATCCCAAGGGCCTGCAAATAGAAAGGTCTGCCGATGGTTCGCAGTTTTTTCAAGTTGCAGATATTCCCGAAATGGAGCAAAATATATTTATTGATGAGGATGATCTTGCGGGTGAAACCTTTTACAGGCTCAGGTTTTATGTTGATGGGGACTATTCAGATTGGTCGGAAATAGTTAGTGTGTTTGTATCCAGTCAGAATATACCATATGCCATCGACCATCATTCATCTGGCAAGCGTCTTGCATTCAATGAGGGAAATACAAGGGCTTTGCTTGGCGTTGCTACCACTGAGGCTTATTCGCAGCAGTGGCGTTTGATTCAGGCAACTGCAGGAGAGTTTTACATAGAAAATGTGGCTGGAAATGTTCGTTTGCTGCATGACCCCGTAGGTGGTGTTTTACTTGTTCCCAGTGCCAATATCACTCAAAACGCACGTTGGATGATAGAAAATGTGGCTTCAGGATCGGAGTGGCGCTTTTTGATCAACAAGGCTACCGGACGAAAACTGCATGCGCAGCAACAGGACATTACTGTGGGCACTACAGAGGCTCAATGGACTGGAACCAATGTACAGTGGAAGTTGACTCAGTTGGATGCCTTGCCTCCTGGCATTAATGTTGAAGTGCTTGCAGAAAATCCGGAATATGGTGAAGTAACCGGGGTAGGCTATTATGAAACAGGGATGGAGGTTACCGTAACAGCTGTTCCGGCATCAGGATTTCATTTTCTGCATTGGGTTGAGGGCCATGAGGTCATTTCTGAAGAA
>SKYG01000236.1 GCA_007128045.1 Bacteroidales bacterium
ATTCTGACATTCTGCGCCGTGATCAGACCTGAAAACCACCCCCTTAAACCTCACACCTACAACCCCCTCGATCCATTCTGGAACAACAGGGGCTATACCAAAACAAAGGATATGGTATGCCAAATGATATGGCAAGATATTGACCAAGGCGAAGAAACTGTGAAGGAACTGCGGTTTTGGGTTAAATATATTGCCATAAAAGTGGTGACAAGCTGATAAGGCTGAACCCTGAACCTGCCATCCCGGACACTGCG
This sequence comes from Bacteroidales bacterium, assembly GCA_007128045.1. Classification (GTDB taxonomy): domain Bacteria; phylum Bacteroidota; class Bacteroidia; order Bacteroidales; family UBA7960; genus SKYG01. The sequence continues at coordinate 255 of SKYG01000236.1, forward strand.
CGGAGCCCGCAATGAGCTTGCTTACACTGAGCCTGGAATCACTTTTTTTCATACCTTTCAGCATTGTAATCTCTTTTTGTTAAATTTGTTGCGAATATCCTGTAGAAATGTATTTGGCTGGTTTAACAGAATAAGCTGGCACAGAAGATACAGGAACAGAAACAGCGCGTACCTGCGGGCCATGTAACCAATGGTATGCTGGCAGCATGATATATAAGCATAGACCGGCACGGATCATACATCGAGACATTGTACGCCATGGAAATAATTTCGAACCGTATCAATTTCAGCAAGTTTGCAGCCATCCTGATGCTCATGTGGGTATGTGGGCTACATGCCCAAATACCCACACCAACCACTGGTCCGGATCACGAGCTGGACATTCCGCCACTTGCCGCCCTGATCGATTCTGCATTGGTACATTCACCCCTGATAAAAAAGTATGACGCAAACCTATCAATTCGCGACATTACATTGACTTTACAACGCAGACAGTGGATGGACTTCCTGTATTTAGAAGGCAATACCCGATATGGCATTTATGATCAGGTATACTTCCAGGGCTTGTACGATCCAGGTGAAACACCTGTGGGTTTTGTAAATCAGCGCGAACAAACCTGGTACTATGCGGGGGTATCGCTGAAACTGCCCCTTACAAGTTTCATAGGCCAGCGGAAACGGCTACAGCAAACACATATTGCCTTCGACATGATTGCCTGGGAAAGGGAAATGGCAGTAGAAGATACCCATAAAGCAGTCATCGAAGCCTACTATGAGCTGTTATTCAGACAGGAAAGCATGAAAACCTTTTACGGCATATTTCAGGACCTGAAGATTGCCTATCTGGACGCAGGAAACCGCCTGCAAGAGCAAAAAATCGGCTTTAATGACTATGCCATTCTATCGTCGACCTACGGGAAGGCAAAAAATGATTACGACCTGGCAAGAAGTGAATTCCTGACATCGCTGAGTCTGTTGCGATTCATGACAGGGTGGGACTTTTAACATAGGAGCTATGGATATATACAACGCGGTTAAATTGGTGATACGCTACTTCTGGCTTCTTGCTGTGGTTCCCCTAAGCGCCGGCGTCCTCATGTTCATGCTCCTGCGGTCACAATCACAGGAATTTGTTTCCAGGGCAACCATTTATACTGGCATTACTTCTGGCCATTCTATCGAGAGCCAGGGTCGTGACCGCGTCGACTACTTTGCCACTACCGTTGCCTTCGACAATATGCTGAATATCCTCAAGTCGAAAAAGGTACTAGAGGAGGTGGGGCTGCGGCTCTTTGTGCAAAACATCATGCTCGACGAACCAAACCATAGCTATCTTTCACACGACAACTTTCACGAGCTGAAAGACCTCGTCCCCGATGAGGTAAAAGCGCTGGTAGTAAGAAATAATTTTGAAGAAACCCTGAGGCGATGTAAAGCTTACAAAGATACCGACGACGAAAATTTCCTTTATGGCCTGGTAAACCTTAAACACCGGCATTATAGCGTAGAGGCCTTATCTAAAGTCACTGCCAGGCGCGTACAGGGCAGCGACCTGCTTGAAATTTCTTTCAGATCAGACGACCCCGGCATCGCCTATCAAACGCTCATCATCCTGATCGATGTGTTTTTCAACACCCACAGCTCCCTGAAGATGGCGCAAACCAGCACAGTAGTCGACTATTTTGAACGCCAGCTTGCCACGGCATGGGATAAGCTCGTTGCCGAAGAGAACCGCCTGCTCGAATTCAACAAAGCCAACCGCATTATCAACTACCACGAACAAACAAAATATGTGGCATCACAAAAGGAGAGCTTTGAGCTAACGGTACAGCAAACCCAGATGGAACAGGGGGCTGCAGTGTCGATGCTCGAAAAGCTGGAAGCGGAAATCGCCAGCCGCCACAACATCAACATGAAAACCCAGTCTATCATGGGCTTGCGCAATGAACTGGTATCGATCAACGAACAACTGGAACACATGGGTGCATTTAACCCCGAAGGGGTGTTCGAAGAGCATGCCAGGCAATTGCAGCAGCGCAAGACCGAGATAGAAACATCGATACAGCAAACCGTTAACGACATGTTCATGCTCGAACGGAGTATCGACGGCATTGAGCGCGAAGATATCCTGGACCGCTGGTTCGATAATGTGCTGAGTCTGGAAGCTGCCAATGCCAGGTTGGCAGTGCTGGAGAGCAAACGCGTGGAGTTTGACAACCTATACATGTTTTTCGCACCCCTGGGTGCCACCATCAACAGAATCGAACGCGCCATCGGCGTGCACGAAAGAGAATACCTGAGCATACTGCACAACCTCGGACTGGCTAAGCTGAAACAGCAAAATCTGGAGCTGTCAGCAAGTATGGACCTGCTCGACCAGCCATTCTTTCCAATACAGGCACAACCCGGCAGAAAAAAGCTCTTTATCCTGGTCATCATGGTTTTCTCGGGCTTCTTTGTGGTGGCCAGCATATTCATCATGGAACTGCTCGACAGGCGGGTAAAGTCGGTAAAAAGACTGGCCGCAGCGACCAATACCAGCCTGCTGGGTGCCGTACTCGACGAAAAACGCAGGCATGGCATCGACATCCCACTACTGGCAAAACGGGCCTCCTGCGATCTGGCAGGCAACGTCATGCAAATACTCAGCGATCAGGATAAAAATAACAATATCGACAACAACAACATAAAAATCATCCAGCTCTTCAGCCACTGGACCAGGGAGGGAAAATCATTCGTCGCCGCCAAGCTTCAGGAAGAACTGGCTGACCTTGGGTTCTCTGTCGTTGTGGTGCAGGTCGAGAGCCAAAACCCTGCAGCCGGCAACCCGACCGCTGCATTGGCAGTATCCCGGGAACATTACAGGACGCTGAAACACTTCTCTGAAACTGCCCGTGAAAGCACACGGTTCCCCTGGACAGAAGCCGACATCATCATCTTTGAAATTCCCGCCCTGTCATTTTTTATGATCAACCAAGATCTTTGCAAACAGGCCAATATCAATGTATTGCTGGTAAATGCATCCAGAACATGGTCGAGCGCCGACAACCATTACCTGAAAAAGTTGAAAGATGCATCGCCAGACAATTTATATGCCCTTATAAACCAGATAAGCCCCGATCATATCGAAGCCTATATCGGCGATATTCCAAAAAAGAGGTCTTTGCTGCGACGAATCATCAAAAATCGCCTGTTTAAAAGATATATTGGCTTTCACTCATGAGATATGCTATCCAACAACTGCTCCGTTCAAGCAATTTCCTGTCGCTGGCTGGCAATGTATCGTTCGCATTCTTTAATGCCATCACCTTCTTGCTGATGGCCCGTATGCTCGACAGATCGCTTTTTGGCGAATGGATCATCTATGTTACTGCGGCATCTTTGCTCAACATGCTCAGGCTGGGCCTGACAGGCACCGGGGCAATCAGGTCGATTTCTATGAGCAGCGGCAGTGAACGTAAGGCATATATTGGCGCCACATACCAACTCGGTGTATTCACATTTATCATCACTTGTCTCCTCTTTTATCCCGCCTTTTTCGCACTCAGACAAGCCTTCGCCACCAGCTATTACTATCCGGTACTGCTATTTTATCCGCTACTCTCACTGGTCAACCTCCCCTACAACCAGGCCAGCGTGGTTACACAGGCCCGGCTGGAGTTTGGCAAACTGCTAACTATGAGAACAATACATGGTGCCTCGATGCTGGTCTTTATCGCCATCTATATGTATTATTATGAAGCAACCCTGACCGTATTGATCCTGCTGCATGCACTGTCGAACTTTTTACCCGGCTTGTTGGCGATCTTGATGCGGTGGGACGGAATGCAGTGGATGATGATGGCCACGCGGGCACAAAAAAGAGAATTGCTGAACTTTGGCAAATATTCGGCAATGATCTCTGTTGGTAGCAGCCTGTTGCGAAGCGCAGATACCTTCATCCTGAGTATGTCAGCCGTCATGGGCGCCTCAGCAATCGCCATGTATGCCATCCCCATGAAGTTCGTCGAAGCCGTGGAAATACCACTGCGCAGCTTTTCTGCCACCGCCTACCCAAAGCTCTCACAAGCTTTCAAGCTCGGCAATGAACGTTTCAACACCCTACTGCTTAGCTACAATGTGGCAACTACGATACTGATCCTACCCATATTGCTGGTGTTTATCCTTTTCGCCGAACCCCTGCTGTCTTTCGTAGGCGGTGTCCAGTACCAGGACTCCATCCAATTGCAAAAATACATCCTGTACATCATCCTGGCCTATATCCTGCTGCTACCTGCCGACAGGTATACAGGTGTGGCGTTGTTTGCACTCGACAGGCCTGTGAAAAATTTTTACAAAACCATGATCATGCTCGTCGCTAACGTGTTTTTCGACCTGATTGCTGTGTTTGTCCTCGAATCACTGATCGCTGTGGCACTGGCCACATTGATATTTACAATCACCGGCGTGTTCTGGGGCTGGTTCTTCGTCAAAAAGGAAACCCAGGTGCGGTTTTCTGACACATTCCTCGAAGGCCGCCAAATCATCAGACAGGCCTTGCTCCTACTTAGAAAAAAAGACAAAACATGACCTGCATGCAAGGCGCATCTTTTTCGCATATCATGACCAATATACTGGTGGTTATCTTATTGACAGCCTCGCTCTTCTTGTCTATGTTTATGTTTACCCGCGACATGTTCACTCCTGGCATCATGTTGCTGTTGCTGCCTTTTGCCATCCTGTTTGCAGCTTCGGTATTTTATAACCCCCGCATGGGGCTGATGGTGGCATTTATCATGAACTATTTTGCGCTGGGTCTGGTGAGGTATGTGCAGGCACCCTGGGGGCTGAGCATCGACATGCTGCTGCTGCTTAGCTGGCTGGCACTGTTCTTCAAGGCCTTCAACGTAAAAATTCCACTGCATAAAGCCGCCAACGACCTGACCCTGGTGGCGGCCATTTGGTATGCCTATATTTTTCTGCAACTACTCAACCCTGAAGCTGCCAGCCGCGAAGCATGGTTTTATGCCATGCGGGGAGTGGGGTTTTACAAACTGTTAACCATTCCACTGGCATTCATCCTGCTCGACCATCCGAAATATGTTAAAACGATGATATATTTATGGGCTGCCTTCACTTTGCTGGCAGTGATGAAAAGCCTGATGCAGAAATTTTATGGCTTCGACCCTTTCGAACAGCGATGGCTCGATGGCGGAGGTGCGCTCACCCATATTATCCTGAGCGGGGTCAGGTATTTTTCTTTCTTTTCGGATGCCGGGAACTTTGGCGCCTCCATGGGATTTTCCGGGGTGGTTTTCTCTATCATCGCCCTGCATGAAAAACGCATGGGAAAAAAAATGATGCTGGGAGGCATCGCCCTGATGGCTTTCTACGCCATGCTTATCTCAGGAACACGCGGCGCCATCGCCGTGCCGGTTGCAGGGTTTTTTCTGTACACAATACTCACCAAAAAAGTTAAAATACTGACCATCGGCAGCATCGCCATGCTTACCGTCTTCATCTTCCTGAAGTTTACCTATATCGGACAGAACAACTATGAGATCAGGCGGGCGCGGTCGGCCCTCAACCCGCAGGATGCCTCCTTCCAGGTGAGACGTGACAACCAGAAACTGCTTGCGACTTATCTTGTATCCAGACCTTTTGGAGGCGGTATCGGCTCGGCAGGAAACTGGGGACAGCGTTTTACACCCGACACCTTCCTTGCCAGTATCCCTACCGACAGCTGGTATGTCATGATCTGGGCTGAAACAGGCATTGTGGGACTGTTGTTGCATATCTCCATACTGGTCTTCATCGTAGCAAAATCGGCATGGATTATCATGGCAAAACTCAAAAATACCGCACTGATCATACATCTGTCGGCACTGCTATCAGGGATGGTCGGCATCATGGTGGCATCGTATGGCAACGGACTGCTCGGACAAATGCCCAATGGCATTATCATCTACTTGAGTATGGCTTTTATCTTCATGGCACCTAAATGGGAGCGGGAATACAGCCATATCAACAACATATTATAAATTGATTATGGCATCTTGATCAACAGGATATTTACAGCTAAAGAAAAATATCTCTCAATAGATAAAATATTACGTTCACCTATGTATATATAAAAAATTAATTATTACATTGCGGTATCATTGCGTTCAATAGCAAATATCATACATATACACACCAAAACCAATTCTTATGAAAGTACTTATTGTTGGAACGGGCTATGTGGGCCTGGTTACGGGCACCTGCCTGGCTGAAACCGGTGCTACAGTCTATTGCATCGATATTAACGAACAGAAAATAGAAAACCTGAATAAAGGCATCCTGCCCATTTATGAACCAGGCCTGGATCAGCTGGTCGAGCGCAATGTGGAGAAGGGACGCCTGTTTTTCACTACACGCATGCAGGAAGTAATACAGGATAGCGATGTGATTTTTATTGCCGTTGGCACCCCCCCAGGTGAGGATGGCAGCGCCGACCTGCAGTATGTGGTGTCAGTGGCCCGGGATATCGGAAAATACCTGCAAGACTATACGGTAGTGGTAACGAAAAGCACAGTTCCGGTAGGTACTGCCAGAAAGGTGAAAGCCGCCGTACAGGAAGAGCTCGGCAAAAGAGGCTCTGATCTGAAATTTGACGTGGCATCCAACCCTGAATTCCTTAAAGAGGGCAATGCCATCGATGATTTTATGAAACCCGACCGAATCGTGGCAGGTATCGAATCAGAACAGGCAGAGAAGGTACTGAGCCGCTTGTATAAGCCCTTTGTGCTAAACGGGCACCCCCTGATCTTCATGGATATTACCTCATCAGAGATGACAAAATATGCTGCCAACTCCATGCTGGCCACCAAGATCAGCTTCATCAACGACATTGCCAACCTATGCGAAATCGTGGGCGCCGACATTAACAACGTTCGCAAAGGCATTGGTAGTGACGCCCGCATTGGCCATAAGTTCATATACCCGGGCGTAGGCTATGGGGGCTCATGCTTTCCAAAAGACGTGCAAGCCCTGGTAAAAACAGCCAAAGAATACAACTATGAAATGCGCATACTGGAAGCCGTTGAAGCAGTTAACAAATCGCAAAAACAGGTGTTAACCCAGAAAATCCGCAAGCATTTCAAAGACAGCCTCAAAGGGAAAAAACTGGCCATCTGGGGACTGTCATTTAAACCAGGCACAGACGACATGCGCGAGGCTCCCTCACTGACACTCATCGAAGACATGCTCGAAGCAGGGGTGGAAGTTACCGCCTATGACCCGGTATCCATGCACGAAGCAAAAGAACTCTACCTGGGCGATACCATCACCTATGCCAAAGACATGTATGAAGCAGTCATCGGCGCCGACGCATTGGCACTGGTCACCGAATGGAACGAGTTTAGAATTCCAAACTACAAAGTGTTGAGCCGGCTCATGAACGACAAAGTCTTGTTCGACGGACGTAATATCTTCGAACCCGAAGAAGTGCGCGAATATGGGTTTGTCTACTATGGTATCGGACGATAAATCCACATTCTCTTAATCCGTGGCAATCCGCGTTCACAAAAAAACCAGATGAAATACCCATGACAAACGCTTTGACACACAGACGCATGATTGTTTTTTATGGGGGTCAAAAGTCGAAGGTCGAAGGTCAAAGGAAAATAATAAACACATGAAAACAAATTATGAACACATGAAACGCCCATGTCGTAGATCCCGATTGTTTGGAGACAAACGCTTTGACACACAGAAAAATGATTATGGGCTCTGGACGCGTCCTAAACTACTTGACCTTCGACCTTCGACCTTCGACCTTCGACCTTCGACCTTTGACCTTCGACCTTCGACCTTCGACCTTCGACCTTCGACCTTTGACCTTTGACCTTCGACCTTCGACCTTCGACCTTTGACCTAATTATAAACCCATGAAAAGAATCTTGATTACCGGGGGCGCCGGCTTTATAGGCTCCCATCTTTGTGAACGCCTTCTGAATGAAGACCACGAAATCATTTGTCTGGACAATTTCTTTACAGGGGCCAGGAAAAACATCATGCACCTGATGAACAACCACCGCTTTGAGTTGATCAGACATGACATCACCCGCGAGATATTTCTGGAAGTAGATGAAATTTACAACCTGGCTTGCCCGGCATCGCCCGTGCACTACCAGTATAACCCCATCAAAACCATCAAAACCTCCGTGATGGGCGCCATCAACATGCTTGGCATGGCCAAAAGAATCAGGGCAAAGATACTGCAGGCATCTACAAGCGAGGTGTATGGAGACCCTACTGAGCATCCGCAAAAGGAAAGCTATTGGGGCAATGTGAACCCCATCGGCAAACGCTCCTGCTACGATGAAGGGAAACGATGCGCCGAAACGCTGTTTGTCGACTACCACGCCCAGAACAAGGTGCGAATCAAAATTATCAGGATATTCAATACTTATGGGCCCCGCATGCAACCTGACGACGGGCGCGTTGTATCCAACTTCATCATACAGGCATTGCAGAACAAACCCATTACCATATACGGCGATGGCAACCAGACCCGCAGCTTTCAATACGTCGACGACTTGCTCGAAGGCATGATCAGGTTCATGGATACTGAAGATAGCATTACAGGACCCATCAATATCGGCAACGAAAATGAATTCACCATTCGCGAACTTGCCGAAATGGTAATGGAGCTTACCAACTCCCAATCGGAAATCATCTTTCTACCCCTCCCGGAAAATGACCCGGTGCAAAGGAAACCCGACATATCCTATGCCAGGGAGCTGCTAAACTGGGAAGCCAGGGTGCAATTGCGCGAAGGACTTACAAAAACCATTGCCTACTTCGACAGCCTCCTAAAAACCCTCTGATGGAAGGAAAGAACCCACTTGTGTCAATCATCACCGTCAACTACAACCAGGCGGCTGTCACAAACGATCTGCTTGCATCGCTTAATCAGGTCGTTTCTCCTTCGTTTGAAGTGATTGTTGTCGATAACGGATCGAAAGATAATGACTATAAACGTATTGACACCTCCTATCCTTTTGCAAGCCTCATTATAAGCAAAGTGAACCTTGGCTTTGCCGGAGGCAATAACCTGGGCGTAAAGGCTGCACGCGGGTCGTTTTTGCTCTTCCTGAATAACGACACTGAAGTGGCCTCAGACTTCTTGTTGCCCATGATCGAATTGTTCAAAAAAGATAAACACGTGGGTGCCGTTAGTCCAAAAATCAGGTATTTCTACCAAAACGACACCATTCAATATGCCGGGTTCTCACCCATGAACCGCTTTACCATGCGTATGCATGCCATCGGATTTAAAGAAGTGGACAAAGGCCAGCACGACCAGGTAAGAGAAACACACTTCGCCCATGGATGCGCCATGATGGTTCCCAGAGAAGTGCTCGAAAAAGTTGGCCCTATGCGCGAAGAATACTTCCTGTATTACGAGGAACACGACTGGAGCACCCGAATAAGAAAAGCCGGTTACAGCATCATGTTTCAACCCAACGCACTGGTGCTGCACAAAGAATCTGTCGCCGTTGAAAAAGACAGCCCGCTGAAAGTCCATTACCTCCAAAGAAACCGTATCCTTTACATGCGTAGAAATATTGCCGGAATGGCAAAACTGATTCCGCTGATATACCTTATTGCCGTTTCGGTACCGAAAAATGTTCTCAGCTATCTCCTGTCAGGTAAACGCGCCTACCTCTCCGCATATGTTCAGGCCCTGAGATGGCACCTAACCAATCTATCACTAAAGCATATCGAAGGGCCTATGCCCTCATATAAGGCAAGCAGCCACACAATGAAACCCGGCAATCAGATTTCCAATAAATAGTATTGTCATGCAAATTTTCAGCCAGATCGTCAGCCTGATCATCTTCATATACCTTGGCGCCTTTGCCCTCTACTACCTTGTGTTTGCCCTGGCAGCCCTGTTCTACCGCGAAAAAAAGCAACACATAAACAAGCAGGACAAAACATGCGTGGTGTTAATTCCTGCCTATAAAGAAGACAATGTAATCGTTGATACAGCCAGGTCAGCAGCAGCACATCAGAGCCAATTATGCCGCTTTGATGTGGTCGTAATCGCTGATTCACTGAAGCCCGAAACCATCAGCAAACTGTCGGCACTGCCCATCATCATGATCGAGGTGAGCTTTGAAAAAAGCACAAAATCCAAAGCACTTAACCAGGCCATCAACACCTTGACAACTCAATACGATTATGCTGTCGTGCTCGACGGCGATAACATCATGGCCGACGGATTTATTAATGAAATCTATGGCCGTCTGCAAAGTGGGTTCCAAATCGTACAAGGCCACCGCCAGGACAAAAACAGGAACACCCGTTTTGCCGTGCTGGATGCAGTTAGTGAAGGCGTCAATAACAACATCTTCCGGAAGGGACATCGTGTGCTGGGCTTGTCAGCTGCGCTGATTGGCTCGGCCTTTGCCATATCCTACCCGCTTTTCGTAAAGATGATGCGCGAAATACAAGCTATTGGAGGATTCGACAAGGAATTGGAGATCAAAACCCTCAGAGCAGGCATGCGCATTGGCTTTGCCGAAAAGGCCGTGGTCTATGATGAAAAGGTACAGCAGGCAGATGTATTCGTCCAACAGCGCCGCCGGTGGCTGTCTGCACAATTTATCTACTTTTCAAGGTACTTCCTGACAGCTTGTAAAGAATTGGTTCGGAATGGAAATATCGATCTGTTCGACAAAGTGATTCAGATGGTCTCCCCACCCCGTGTAATCCTGCTCGGACTGTCGGCCATCCTGGCCGCCATGATGTGCCTGCTGCAACTATGGCTTGGAGGCAGCGCATGGGTCAGCCCCGACTGCCAGGTATGGCTTGCCTTGTTTGGCGTGTCGCTGACAGCTATTATGGTGGCAACACCCCGAAAATATTATACCACACAGACGTTCAAAGCGCTGCTCTCATTGCCCAAAGCATTCGTGCTAATGTTTCTTACCCTGTTTAAACTCAAGGGTGCCAACAAAAAATTCATTCATACCCGGCATGGATAAGTCGTAAACGGCCGGGATATATATGCTAAGCCATCAACAGTATTAATCAAATTTCAGAAAGATGATCATCGGTATTGAAGCCCAACGGATATTCCGGACCAAAAAGCATGGTATGGATATGGTGGCCCTGGAGCTGATCAGGAACCTACAGCGTATCGACAAGGAAAACCAATATATCATCTTTGTAAAGCCCGATGAAGACAGGCAGGTGATCAAAGAATCAGCCAATTTTCGCATCGTCGAACTGGGTGGAGGCCCCTACCCCACCTGGGAACAGATCGCCCTGCCCAGGGCCGCAAAAAAAATGGGATGCGACATCCTGCATTGTACAAGCAATACGGCACCCGTCTTTTCAAAAGTCCCCCTGGTTATCACCCTGCACGACATCATCTACCTGGAAAGTATCAGCCTGCTAAAAAAAGGGGGCACCTGGTATCAGAAACTGGGCAATATGTACCGACGATGGGTGGTGCCACCCGTGGTAAAAAAGGCGAAGAAGGTCATTACCGTATCCCATTTTGAAAAAGACCGCATCAACAACTTCTTTGGATTCGATGATGACCGTCTTGTGGCAGTGTATAACGGCGTGGGAGAACACTTCAAGCCTGTAACCGACACCATGCTGCTGAACCAGGTAAAGCAAACATACAAACTGCCGGAGCGCTTTCTTTTCTTTCTCGGAAACACAGACCCCAAGAAAAATACGCCGAATGTGCTGAAGGCTTTTGCCCGCTTTAACGAAACTGTTGCTGACAAATACAAGCTGGTGATGCTCGATTACGAAGAAGCCGCCCTGCAAAAAATCCTTAAAGATATCGGCCATCCTGACATCCGAAAAGACATACATCTGACAGGCTATGTAGTAAATACTGACCTCCCTGCCATTATCAGCCAGTGCGAAGTATTTCTCTATCCATCTCTACGTGAAAGCTTCGGCATCCCAATCCTGGAAGGTATGGCTTGTGGTGTGCCAGTGATCACATCCAACACGTCCAGCATGCCCGAAGTGGCCGGCAACGCCGCCCTGCTCGTTGACCCGAACAAACCCGAGGAAATATGGCAGGCCATGGTAAAACTCACCTCCGACCTTGAGGCCCGCAATGATTTCATCGCCAAAGGTTTGATCCGCGCCAATGACTTCTCATGGCTAAACATGGCCAGAGATGTACTTTCACTTTACAAGGACCTGAATCCTCAACCTCAACCTTAACCTCAATCTATATGGGATCCCTCACATTCGTTCGGGACTTCGCTTCGCTCAGCCTCAACCTCAACCTATGATACAGAACCGCGACTTCATAGTAATTGGCATACAGGCCTGGGACATCGACATCGGCAGCAATTGTAAGAATATCGCCACCGAGATTGCCCACCACAACAGGGTGCTGTATGTGAACCCGCCGCTCGACAGGTTTACCATCTGGCGCGGCCGGAATGAACCCAAAATCCGTAAACGAATCGACATCCAGCAGGGCAAACAGGCCGACCTGATAAAGATTGAAGAAAACCTCTGGAATCTGAACCCCATCGGGGTGGTAGAATCAATCAACAACATCGGTATACAATGGCTGTACGACCTGCTGAACAAGCGCAACAACCGGATTTTTGCCAGGTCCATCCTGTCTGCGGCGAACCGCCTGGGATTCAAAGATTATGTACTCTTCAACGACAGCTCCATGTTCCAGGGGCTCTATCAGAAGGAACTGCTGAAACCAACCACCTACGTGTATTATATGCGCGACTATCTGGTAAAAAACCCTTACTGGCGCAGACAGGGCGTCAGGCTCGAACCCCAACTGATACAAAAAGCCGATGTGGTTGTAACCAACTCCACCCTCTATGCCGATTATGGAAAACAGTATAACAAGCATTCATACATGGTAGGACAAGGCTGCGATGTAAGCCTGTTCGATGATGTAGCACGGCACATAGAGGTTGCCCCAGACCTTGAGGGTATTCCAAAACCCATCCTTGGTTATGTAGGTTTTTTGTCATCGAGGCGGCTCGACATCCCATTGCTCGAGAAGATTGCAACCGCAATGCCGAAGATCAGCATGGTCCTTGTCGGACCCGAAGATGACGTTTTTAGAGCCTCTGCGCTGCACAGCATGGGCAATGTCTTCTTCCTGGGCGCACGTGAACCCGACACACTGCCATCCTATATCAAGGGGTTTGATGTATGCATGAACCCACAGCTGATCAACGATGCCACCATAGGCAACTATCCGCGTAAAATCGACGAATACCTGGCCATGGGCAAACCCGTGCTGGCTACCTCAACACCGGCCATGTCCTATTTTGAAGACCACACCTACCTGGCAAACGGGCTCGAAGGCTACCTTGAAAACCTCGATCTGGCATTACTGGATAACACGCCCGAAAAGGCCACCACACGAAGAGAGTATGCCCGCAGCCATACATGGGAGAACAACGTACTAGCAATCTATAAACACATCAACGACATGCAGTCCCCAAACCCGTAATTCGCCATGCCTTAAACATCATATCTGTTAAAGGCGCATTACTTTGCCTAAAAAAAATAAACAGATGAAACCCACATGACGTGCACGTCACAAAAGGATATGAACAAACGTTAGTGGGTTCCATTTAACCGATTTAATCAAATTTATCCGAATGAAATACCCATGTCGAAGATCCCGATTGGTCGGGGACAAACGCTTTGACACACAGGAGAATGATTATGAACGTTGGGCACCTCCCAAACATTATGACTTTCAGACCTTCAGACTTTCAGACAATTTATAAACATATGAAAAAATGAGCATCGTATCAAAAATCAAAAGCAACGCCAAAGTCAAGCAGTTTGTACTTTGGATGATTTCGCCACCCCGGCGGCCCAGGCCGCGTCTGTGGGTGAAGTGGTTCGTGAATCCGTTTGTGCACAAAAAGGGAAAAAACACCGTCATCAGGCGCCGCATGTCGCGTATCGACGTATTTCCCTACAAGCGCTTTGACGTGGGCAATGATACCACCATAGAAGATTTTACCGTCATCAACAACGGAGTCGGAGATGTGATCATTGGCAACAGGGTACGCGTGGGGATTGGCACTGTAATCATAGGTCCTGTTACCATGGGCCATGGTTCGGGCACCGGCCAACACGTGTTCATCAGTGGCTTTAATCACGGTTATGCTGATGGCAATAAAAACTCCAGTGCACAGCCACTTGACATCAAAGGAGTAATCATAGAAGACGAAGCCCATATCGGTGCCAATTCAGTTGTTACAGCCGGAGTTACCATTGGCAGGCGCACCCAGATAGGTGCAGGAAGTGTCGTTACCAAAAACATTCCTCCCTTTTCAGTGGCTGTGGGTAATCCGGCACGCGTTATCAAACAATTTAATCACGACACACAACAGTGGGATCGTATTGAAAAACAATGACAAATGAAATACCAAGACCTTCGACCTTCGACCTTTGACCTTTGACCTAATTATAAACACATGAAATACCCATGATAATCGCTTTAACACACATGAGCATGATTAAAAGATTTCCCCTTTTTTTTGACTTTTCGACTTTCAGACTTTCAGACTTTCAGACAATTTTAAACATATGAAAACCATCGAAGTTATTTTTTGGGCCTCCGTATTCATTGTATTTTACAGCTACCTGGGATATGGCCTGCTGTTATTTGTGATCATCAGGATCAGACGCATGCTTGGAATCGGGAAAAAACCACCGTCAAACCCTGATTATGAACCTGAGGTCAGCTTGTTTGTTGCAGCGTACAATGAAAGGGAGTATGTAGATGACAAGGTAAAGAATCACTTATCGCTGAATTATCCGCAGGAAAAGATTCAGCATATCTGGATTACCGATGGTTCTGACGATGGCACCCCCGATGCACTGCGCAAGTACCCGCAAATTGAAGTGTATCATGAAGACAAGCGTGGAGGTAAAATTGGTGCCATCAACAGGGGTATGAAGTTCGTCAAAGCCCCCATTGTCATTTTCTCCGATGCCAATACCAATCTGTCGGCCGACACGGTGCGCATCATGACAAGCCTGTTCAACGACTCCCGGGTGGGATGCGTGGCCGGTGAAAAGCGAATCCTTACTTCAGAGAAAGAACAGGCTGCAGGAGCTGGAGAAGGCATTTACTGGAAGTATGAATCAACCCTGAAAAAATGGGATGCAGAGCTTTATTCAGTAGTAGGGGCAGCTGGAGAATTATTCGCCATCAGACGCGAATTGTTTGAAGAAGTGGAACAGGATACCCTGCTCGACGACTTTATCATTTCCTTACGCATTGCTTCAACTGGAAAAACCATTCAGTATTCGCCCGATGCCTTCGCCATAGAAACCGCTTCGGCCAACGTAAAAGAAGAGCTTAAACGAAAAGTCAGGATTGCCGCAGGGGGCATCCAATCCATCATCCGTCTGAAACACCTGCTGAATCCGTTCAAACATGGCACATTGTCATTCCAATATATTTCACACAGGGTGCTGCGCTGGACGCTGGCCCCCGTGGCACTCGTGCTGATATTTTTCATCAATATGATTCTTGCGCTGCACGAAGGCATAGGCAGTTTGGGCATATACAATGGGCTATTGCTGGGACAGTTCCTGTTTTACGCAATGGCCTTGATGGGCAATTATCTAGAAAACCGGCGCATCCGGTTCAAACCATTTTTTATCCCATATTATTTTTTTATCATGAATTATGCTGTATTTTTGGGCATGCGACGCTATTTTAAAGGCAGGCAAAGTGTAAACTGGGAGCGTGCCAAAAGAGCAGGCAAACAACAACAAAAACCCTGAATGCAGCTACTGTATGTGTTATGGTTAATGACTTACATGCTGGCAGGCATGCTGCTGCAAGCCCAGCCTTGTAACTATATAATACAGCCGCCTGCCACACTGGGCACCACCACCATCCTGGATCCGTATACCTTGCCGGGTATCCAGCCAGGCGATATAATCTGTTTGGAGGCGGGACATTATTACCAGATTCTTGTAAGAAACCTCCAGGGCGAAAAAGACATGCCCATCATCTTACGCAACCAAAGCGGGCGTTTAGAGATCAGAAACCAGGCACATTACGGCATTTCAGTGAGGAACACCCGGCATTTTGTTGTTGCCGGCAATGGAGACCCCGAACAGGAATATGGCCTGGCCGTGATGGAGGTTGCCGGTGGCGCAGGCATATCGTTCGATCAGCTATCAAGCAACATCAGCCTTGTGCATACCGAAATCGCTCACACCCTTTTTGCCGGTGTTATTGCCAAAACTGACCCTGACTGCAGCTTTGCATCACTTCGTGGCCAGTTCACCATGCAGGATGTCACCATTGCCCATAACTATATCCACGACACAGGGTTGGAAGGCGTGTATGCGGGCCACTCATTCTACGGGGGCTTTCGCATGCAATGCAATGGCAGCGATACCCTGGTGCTGCCCCATGTAATCGAAGGCATTGCCGTTCATAACAATCGACTGGAAAGAACCGGCCGCAATGGCATCATGGTTAACTCGGCAACCAAAAACTGCCACATTTTTGACAATGTGATCAATGCCGATAGTCAGGCAGAAACCCACAACCAGATGGGGGGCATACAAATTGGTGGGGGTAGCACTTGCGATTGCTTTAACAACACCATATCGGGTGGTAAAGGCAGTGGCATTGAGATTTTCGGTCAGGGAGAGATGCGCATCTTCAACAACCTCATTGAATTTGCCGGCAAAAGTTTCAAACCGGATGAGCCCCATTTCCAGTACCCCAAACATGGTATATATGTACGAGATTCACAGGCAAATGCCCCCACAAATCTTCTTATTGCACATAATACAATCATCAACCCCAAGAGCGATGGCATCTCTTTTGCCAGCCAGCAGGCTCATGGCAGCCGCATTCATAACAACATCATCACCGGTCCGGGATCCTTCCAGCAAATCCAGTCGGCAGCCTTTATTCACCATCCGGGCATCAGCCTCAGGGTCTCTCACAACCTGATGCTGAACAGTGCACTGCAAGCAGGCTTCACTGATTATGAACAGGGCAACTATACACTCAAATGGTTTTCTCCGGCGGTAGACAGTGGGCTCGACCTTGGAGACGAAGGTATACGTTTCGACATACACTACGCACCAAGACCCATGGGCAGTGGATATGATATGGGGGCTTTTGAAGCTGACCCAAAAAACATGACCGGTGAATTGTCTTTTATACAGGCTTACCCCAATCCCTTTTCTGATAAGCTGACCATCAGCATGTATTTGCCGGATACAGGCATACTGGCATTCAATTTATACAACATCAAC
The DNA here is from genome assembly GCA_007128045.1 of Bacteroidales bacterium. Classification (GTDB taxonomy): domain Bacteria; phylum Bacteroidota; class Bacteroidia; order Bacteroidales; family UBA7960; genus SKYG01. Next base: position 17,556 of record SKYG01000236.1, read on the forward strand.
GGACAGCGTGTCTATTCAAGCAAACATGAACAGATAGGTGCCGGCAGCCACGAAATCACCATCGACACCTCAGACCTGAAACAGGGCATCTATTTCTTACAATTATTTACCGAAAGCGGGAATCCGGTAATCCGAACCCTAAGGCTGTAACATGCAATTAAAGCAAAGTGCTAACTATATCCGGAAACAAGAAGGACATAACCCGGGCGCTTTGTGAGCTTTAGCATACATATGCAGGAGGCTTGCTATACATCCTCCTTTTGCAGCAGGGCCGGAATGGTTCTCAGTATGATCTTGATGTCGCCCCAAAAAGAATAATTTCGTGCATACTGGTTGTCAAGCTGCTTGCGCTCTTCATCTGACATGTCCTTTTTGCCACGCTTATTAACCTGCCAGAGCCCTGTGATACCTGCCGGCCCAAGAAAACGCTCACCCCATTCATCGGAAGTAAGCATCTCGGCCTCATACAGTGGTAACGGCCGGTTACCAACGATCGACATATCGCCGATAAGCACATTGAATAACTGCGGAAGCTCGTCAATACTTGTTTTACGGATAAAACGACCAACCCGTGTGACGCGGGGATCATTTAGTATTTTTATAAATGTAGCCTTGCTATTTTCTTTTTTCCTGCGCAGGTATTGATTTTCACAAATTTTCTCACCCTCGATAAATAATACGGGTGAGCAACTCCCGTCTATCACTGCACAATCAGGACAAACATCATCTGTCTCACCAGCGTCATCCTGCTCTGTGGCATACTGATTCTGGCCTGCCAGACTTTTGAGCTGAAGATCAGCCCCGGTAAACATACTTCGGAATTTGTAAAAATCAAACACTTTATATCCAGTGCCCACCCGTTTCGAAGCATAAAACACCTTTCCTTTTGATTCGAGCCTGATCAAAGCAGCAATGATCAGGAAAAACGGACTCAGAAACAACAGACCCATCCCAGAAAAAAAGATATCAAAAGCCCTTTTTACAGGTGGGATACGGTACACAAAAGCTTGCGCCAGAGTCGACGCATCTGCTGACATGGTCAGCGGAGGGTATTTTTTCAAATACAATAGACGCAC
>SKYG01000171.1 GCA_007128045.1 Bacteroidales bacterium
AACCTATTCTCATTCAAATCTGGTTGTGAATAAAAATATTTTGAATTGGTTAAGACTTTCGCAGGTATATAATTGATTGGTGTGATATTAATCCTATAAAATAATACACCTTTAATCGTTTGTCGTCAAATATAATTATTTTCTGAATAGATCTAATTATTTTTTTCTTTTTCAAATAATTTAGAATTAATCTAAATATTTGAGTGCTACGGTGAACTCCCTGGGTCTTTTGTTTAAGACTTATATAATATTTATAATAATCGTCATTAGAAAAAATGCCTATTGTCTGATTTGAGGAAAGAGAGCTATGTCATATTATCATATAATCATTATTTACCCGCAGACAACCAGTCACTTTTATACGCGCAGATATTTTTGCCAAAGCCGGATCATTATTGTATTTTTATCGGGTATATATAATGCAGAGAAAAATCGTTTATGTTACCCATAAAATTCATTCACACTTCCGACCTGCATCTTGACACACCTTTCAGGGGTCTTTCGGCCTGGAACAAGCACCTTGCTGCCAGGTTGAAGGATGCCACCTTTAAAAGCTTTAGCCGGATTGTCGATCTGTGTATCAGTGAGAAGGTTGATTTTCTGATCATTGCTGGTGACATCTTCGATGGAGAGAACAGGAGTCTGGCGGCGCAGCTTAAGTTTGTTGCTGAGCTGAAAAGACTGTCAGACAGAGGTATTCCCTCATACCTGGTTTGTGGCAATCACGACCCATTGGATTCCTGGCTTGAGAGCCTGACTTTGCCTCCCTTGGTGTTCAGGTTTGGCGGTACAGAGGTTGAATCACTATCCTACGAAAAAAATGGAGCAGCAGCAGCTGATATATACGGGATCAGTTACAGAAACAAGGAAGTAGGCGAGAACCTGGCTGTCAGGTATCGGAGAAAATCTGATCCGGCTCCGGTATCTATAGCCGTGATGCATGGAACAGTGGGAGCGCCGGGTCCTCATCACAGCTATGCCCCTTTCAGGGTAGAAGATATTCGTGGGATGGGCTTTGACTATTGGGCACTGGGGCATATACACAAACATACGGTGGTGCAGAACGCTCACCCAGCCATTATATACCCTGGTAACCCCCAGGGACGTGATTTTGGTGAAGCTGGACCAAAGGGTTGCTGCCTGGTAGAGATCATTCCCGGCCAATCTCCGGCAACCAGGTTTATCCCAATACAGTTGATCCGGTTTGAAGAGCTTTATATTGACCTTTCTGGAATAAACGACCTGACTGTGTTGTCTGGTAAAGTTGAACAAGCAATCGGGGAGCTGGAAGGGAGTGAGAAAAGGCCTTCAAGATATAGTAATGATGCAGGCTTTGTTGTCAGGCTAATCCTGAAAGGGAGAACTCCTTTGCATGCTCAGCTTGGAAAAGCCGGTGAAACGGCTCAGCTTCTTGAGCATTTCAATGACGGACAATTGCATCGCACCCCTTTTGTCTGGATTGACCGCATTGAAGTGAATACGTTACCTGATACGAACCTGGAACAGATTAGAGGCAGTAACGATTTTGCTGCAGGGGTTCTGCAAGTGGTTGATGAAATGAAAAAAGACCCTGCTTTGTTGTCAGAAATGATTGATGTCGTTGAATCAGGATTTGTGAGCATTGAGGCGAAACGCGAACTTGATCGCTTTTCCATTGAGGATCAGCAGGAGATACTTGAGAAGGCTACCTGGATATTGATGGATCAACTGATACGGCAATGATCATAAAGGAAATACATATAGATGGATTTGGTATCTTCAACGGATACTCATTAAGTGCCCTCACCAATGGGGTGAACATCATCTTGGGAAATAATGAAGCGGGCAAGTCAACCCTGCTTAAGTTTCTACGCTATACCCTGTTTGGATACCCACGTCTTACCGATCAGCGAATGCCACCTTTGAACGGGGGGAGGCATGGCGGCAGAATTAAAACCATGCTTGCCTCTGGTGATGAAGCACTATTTGAACGGTTTGGAAACGACAAAATATCTCTTCACTACCAGGGAAATGAATCTCAAAACCCTGCACAGTGGTTTCAGCTGTTGGGAAATGCAACGGGAGACCTATATAATAATGTATATGCTTTTTCGCTTGATGAATTGGTTGATATGAAATCATTGGGAAACTCAGGAGTAGAAGACAAAATATTTAGTATCGGCCTGGGTCTCGGGAATATATCTCTTGGTGATGTGGAGCGAACTATTCAGGATCGCCTGGAGCAAATCTACAAGCCACGTGGCAAGACACAACGAATTCCGGGCATTTTGAACGATCTCAGGGAAAGACAAGCAATTATACAGGCAGTTCAGGATCAGTTGCCTGTTTTTGAGATGCTTAGTGATGAACAGCGCTCTTTAAAGGATGACATCAGGCGGCTTCAGGTGCAGCTCACTTCGAAAAGCGAAGAAAGAGCCAGGGCTGAAAATTATATCAAATGTTATGATGCCTGGATAACGGCCATACGTGCCGGTGAAGCACTAAAGGAGCTTCCTCATTATACCGGATATCCTGACGACACCCTGGTGAGGCTTGACCGCTTAGAGGAACGTGAACAAGAATTTACTGATGAGTTGGAAACACTTCGATCAGGTTATAAAGACGAAACAGGTATTGGCGACCTGGAAGCAATGGTTGATGTGATCTCTTTTAATCCGGATCTGATCAGCAGAAAAGATGAGGTGATGTACCTGGAAAGCCAGGTAAGCCGGTATGAACAGACGGTAAATGACGCATTGGAAGAACAGCAATTGTCTGACTCCCTGAAGGCATCAATAGATAGAGAAATAAGCAGTATCAGCAGGGAATGGACAGAAGAGACTGTTGCACGGTTCAACGATTTATCCATGCATCGTGATCGAATTGATCGCTTCAGACAAGAACTTCAACGGCTTAGCCGGGAGAAAAGTGATGCTGAGGCAGAGATGCGTGCCAGCAGAGCCCGCGAAGGAGTGGTTCAGGTTAACAGAATTGTGATGATCATCTCCATTGCCCTGGTAATTGGCTCATTTCCGGCATTCTATGATGGATTGACGGTGGTGGGGGTCGCTTTATTGGCGCTGGCCTTGCTGTTTTTTATTGGCAAGCGATATGTTATCAGGACTGATTATTTTGATTCATTGCAAGATAGGATAAAGAATCTGGAAGAAAAAGAAATGGATCTTCAGCGGATCTATGGAGAATATCTGGAGAAAGAACTGAATCTGCCGGTTACGTTTTCGCCGGAACTTATATGGGAGGTGTTTCAGCGAATAGATCAGATCAACAAAGACATCCATGCCAGAAACCAGTTGATAAAAAAAATAGAGACCAGCCGAATGCCATTTATAAAAGATTTTGAACACAGGGTCAATGATCTTTCAGGTTTGCTGTCTGACAATGATGTGTTGGAGAATATTCATATGACGATGCATAGCCTGATAGCTGAGTTTAAGTCTTCGAAAGAAAAATCTGATCTCAAAGAAAGACTATCAGAGGAGTTAAATAGAAAGAGGTCGTTATTCAGGGAGGTTCAAAGAAAGCTCGACATGGTTCAGGGAGAGATTGAATCATTGATGCAATTGGTTGGAGTAGCAAACCGGGATGAATGTCGACTGAAGCTCGAAGAGAACAATCGGGTACAAGCACTTATGGAAAGGAGAGAGGCTGCTCTGGAGCTTATTGAACAGATTGCCGGACGGGGGCAGTCAAAGGAGGTTTTTGAGTACCTCGGCTTGCATGATAAATTCAGTATTGAACAAGACATCAGTATGTTGGGAGCTGACATCAATGAAAGTACCGAGAAGCTTCAGCGTCTTAACAAGCGTTTGGGAGAAGTTGAGAATGAGCTTCGACGTATAGAGGGAGAATCTGATCTGTCGGAATTATTATCTGCTCAGGAGACCTCTAGAAACCAACTATATCTGGAGTATAAGGAATGGGTGACGAGGCAAGTGGCGCTGGAAGTTTTATCAACTGTCAGGTCGGCCTACGAAAAAGAAAAGCAACCTGAGGTGCTCAGACTGGCAAGCAATTATTTTGGGCAGATCACAGGGGGTCAGTACAGCAGCATAAGGGCTTCTCTCGACAGCCACGACGTGTTTGTTTTTACCCATCAGGAAGCGTCAAAGACTATCGGGCAACTGAGCCGGGGTACCCGTGAACAGCTATTGATCAGCCTGCGACTGGGCTTCATCGAAGAGTATGAGAAGCAATCGGAGCCTTTGCCGGTTATTATAGATGAGGTATTCGTGAATTTTGATCCGGAGCGTGCGAAACAGACCGCAGATATCCTCAAGGAATTTGCACAAAGCAGACAGGTACTGGTGTTTACCTGCCGTCCGGAAACCGTAGATTACTTTTCAGAAGCGCATATTGTCGCACTGGAATGAAATATCAGGCTATGTCCGTTTCTGTGCCAATGATGTTCCCTGGCTGGGATCGTTAACCAACCTTGCCGGAAGAAATCCCTCCGGGTAATTGGTAACATATTTTTCGCCAAAGAGTCTGTTATGGATCAACGTATTTCTGTATATATCCCAGTCCATTCTTCCGTACTTTCTATAGTACATGGTGATGATGGAAGAGGTGATAACGATAAACGTTGAATACAGGATTGCCAGCCAGATCATCTGATCCTGTACAGGGTTTGAGAAGCTGAGCAATATTACGGCAAAGGCAACGGGTCCGTTCTGTATGCCTGTTTCCAGTGAGATGGCACGCTGAAACAGCGGGTACATGCCCATCAGTCTGGACATCCAATATCCGAAAAAGAATCCAGCCAGGCCCAGGCCTACTGCACCGATATATACCGTGATAGGTGTTTGCAGGAAGTAGCCTCCATGGCGTAAAAAGGCGGTAAGGATCAAATAAAGGATCACTATGATTCCCACAAAGCCTGCCGTATCTTCAGCTGTCTTTGCCCAGTTGGCCCATTTCCGACGTATAAGCATGCCTATGGCAACGGGTACCAGTACCAGCACCAGCGAACTGATAATGTTGCCGGTAGGGATTACAAATTCTGCTCCTGAATCAGCAGCCTGCATGCTGGCTGTGATCTGGCTGGTGAATCCTGACGTGTATAGTTTGAGAAGGATAGGCATCATGATCAGGGCCATCACCGTAGAAGCCGTTGTCATAGAGATGCTTAAAGCAACCGAGCCGCGCGAAAAATAGGTGAACATGTTGGAGGTAGTGCCTCCTGGCAGACAGCCAATTAGTATCAGGGCGATGGCAAAGGCGGGTGGTAGATTCAGCACGATTGCCATACCAAATGCCAACAATGGCATCAATCCAAACTGTGACATAAATCCGATCAATACACCGCGGGGTTTACGAAAAACAGCCCGGAAATCATCTACGGTCAGGCTGGCACCCATTCCCAGCATAATGACAAAAATCATCAATGCCAGTAAGGCCTGATCATGTGCGTAAAGTAGTTGTGTGTGGAATTCCATGGTATGTTTAGTTGGTTTTTGGCCCCAGGCAGGGGGCCATTAGCTCTTTATTACCTATTATATGATTTAACGGTTGTCAGCATGATGATGTTTCGCATAGAGCTCTTCAATGATATGCTGAAATTTCTTCTGAACAATATGCCGTTTTACCTTATATAGGTTTGTCATCTCATGCCCAACCTGGAACCCATTGGTAAGCAGGCGAAAGTCATGTATACGTTCATATGCTTTTACTCCGTTTGCATGTGAGTTCATGCGACGGATTTCTTTCCTGA
>SKYG01000306.1 GCA_007128045.1 Bacteroidales bacterium
AAAAATGAACGGCCACCCCAATGCGTTCAGGATCAGACTAGGTTCTTATCGAATTGGATTTTTTAGAGAGAAGGATACCCTGGTTTTTGTTCGTTTTTTACATCGCAGAGAGATTTATAAGTTCTTCCCCTAATCGACCTTGCCTTCATAAAACCTGACAGGTCTTACAGCAAACACCCTCAACCCCCTATGAAATGAGCATGACAATAAATGCTGTCATCCAGGCAAATGTTCAACATGCGAATTCCATCTGACCGATTTAAAACAAATAATGAACAGATGAAATACCCATGTTAATCGCTTTAACACACATGAGCATGATTAAAAGATTTCCCCTTTTTTTTGACTTTTCGACATTCAGACATTCAGACATTCAGACAATTTTAAACAGATGAAACAAGCCCTGCTTATCGGCGCCACCGGACTGGTCGGCTCCCACCTGCTGCAACTACTGCTAAACGACGACCGCTTTGGGTCTGTCACCATATTTGTCAGACGAACGGCCGGGGTTGCCCATCCCAAAATTAAGGAGCACATCATCGATTTTGATAAGCCGATGGAATGGCAACACCTGGTGAAGGGCGATGTGATGTACCTTGCCCTGGGCACCACCCTCAGCAAGGCCGGCAGCAAGCAGGCTCAGTACCGGGTCGACTACAGCTACCAGTATCAGTTTGCTTCGATGGCGGCACTCAACGGCGTGCCGGAACTGGTACTGGTTTCTTCGGCAGGGGCGAGTTTGAAGTCGAGGTTTTTCTACATGCGCATGAAGGCAGAGCTGGAGCGCGACATTGACCGGCTTGACTTCAGAAAGAAGGTGTTTATTCGTCCCGGGGCGCTTACCGGTCCGCGGCAGGAGAGACGTGTTGGCGAGCGTTTCGGGGTGGCGGTGCTGCGCCTGGTCAATGGATTGGGATTGTACCGGCGCTACCGGCCCATCCATGCTGATGTGGTGGCCCGGGCCATGGTGAACGCCACCTTTACAGGCACAAAGGGCACTGATATTCACGAACTGGATGCGGTGTTTCGGCTGGCCGAACAAGATAATTGATTATTTTTGCGGGGCTGATTTTAACCGCAGAAGTTATTAACCGCAAAGGAACACAGAGGAAATAAACCTTCGACTTTTTGACCTTCAGACTTTCAGACCTTTAATTGAATATTTAAAATGAAAAAGAACCTATTTCTTATGGCAGTTATCATGACCGCAATATCATGCGGCGGGCCATCAGGGCGGCAACCTGTGCCGCCCATGGCTGAACAGATGGAGAAGATGTTGGTGATGCATGGTGACACGCGCATCGACCCGTTTTACTGGATGAACGACCGGGAAGACCCGGCCGTGATCAGCTACCTGGAAGAGGAGAACGCTTACCGTGAGGCCATGATGGCGCATACCGAGGACCTGCAGCAGACCTTGTTCAACGAGATGCGCGGCCGCATCAAAGAGGATGACGCCTCCGCACCGTACTTCAATAACGGCTACTATTATTACATCCGTTATGAGACAGGGCAGGAGTACCCCATCTTCTGCCGGAAGAAAGGCAGCCTGGACGCACAAGAGGAGGTTATGCTCGATGTGAATGGGTTGGCCGAGCCCCATCCTTACTATCGTGTGGGTAGCTTCGATGTAAGTCTCGACAACCGCCTGTTGGCCTTCACGGTCGACACCGTGGGCCGCCGGCAGTGCACCGTCATGGTGAAAGACCTGCAAAGTGGCGAGGTCACACCCACCGGTATTAGCGAAGCGGGTGGTGATGTGACCTGGGCGGCCGACCATGCCACCCTGTTTTTCACCTCCATCGATCCGCATACATTGCGCTATGAACGGATCAACAGGTACAACATCCATTCGGGCAATGCCCCGGAAGAGGTCTATTACGAGCAAGATGATACCTATTACTACATTGGCGTGTCGCGCTCGAAAGATGACCGCTTCCTGATGATCTATTCCAACAGCACCCTGAGCAATGAGACCTGGCTGCTGGAAGCCAATAACCCCACCGGGTCATTCCGTGTATTCCAGCCACGGGAGCGCGACCTGCGCTATTCGGTGTACCCTTACAAAGACAAGTTTTATGTGCTGACCAATCATGATGCGTTGAATTATCGCCTGATGGAGACGCCAATTGCCTCCACGTTAAAGTCTTCCTGGCGCGAAAAGATTGCACACAGAACGGATGTGTTGGTGCAAGGTATTGAGGTGTTTGACGACTTCCTGGTATTGCAGGAACGCAAAATGGGGTTGCCACAAATGCGGGTGATCAGGCAATCAACAGGCGAGGAGCATTACCTGGCGTTTGAAGAAGAGGCCTATACCGCCGGTATCAGCGTGAATGCCGAGATGAACACCCATGTGTTACGGTACAGCTACACCTCACTGACCACGCCAAACAGCAGCTACGACTATGATATGATTGACAGAACAAATACCCTGGTCAAACAACAAGAGGTAGTGGGTGACTTCGACCGTAACAATTACGAGACAAAACGTCTGTTCGCTCCAGCGCGCGATGGTGAACAGGTGCCTCTTACCATCGTGTATAAAAAAGGGATGTCTCTGGATGGCAGCAATCCGGCGTTATTGTATGGCTATGGATCCTATGGATACGCTGCCAACCCCAGGTTCGGGTCAAATACACTGAGCTTGCTCGACAGGGGTTTTGTGTATGCAATGGCACATGTCAGGGGTGGCGAAGACCTGGGCCGTCATTGGTATGAAGATGGAAAACTACTCAATAAGAAGAACTCCTTCTACGACTTTATTGACTGCGCTCAATACCTTGTCGATCAGGGATATACCAATCCTGATGTGCTCTTTGCGGGTGGTGGCAGCGCAGGTGGACTGCTGGTCGGTGCGGTGGCCAACATGGCTCCGGATTTGTTTAAAGGGATCATAGCCGGCGTGCCTTTCGTTGATGTGGTGACCACCATGCTCGATGAGACCATCCCGCTTACCACCGCAGAATACGACGAGTGGGGCAACCCGAACATCAAAGAATACTATGACTATATGCTCTCCTATTCGCCTTATGACAACTTGATCAGACAGGCCTATCCCAATATGTATATCACCTCCGGGTTGCACGATTCGCAGGTTCAGTATTGGGAACCGACCAAATGGACGGCAAAGCTACGTATTTATAATACCGGCAACTCGGTCATCCTGCTCGACACCAATATGGAGGCCGGCCACGGCGGGGCCTCCGGAAGGTTTCGGCGGCTGGAGGAGATCGCACGGCAGTATGCGTTTATGCTTGACTTGGTGGGTCTGAAGGTCTGAAAGTTGGAAAGTCGGAAAGTCGAAAGTCAAAGGTCGAAAGTCAAAGGTCGAAAGTCGAAAGTCAAAGAAAAAGCAGATAAATACATGAAGAGGTGGTGAAGAAGGTAGCTGTGACAGGGCCTGAGTCGACGGGCAAGAGCAGGTTGGCCAGGCAGCTGGCAGATCACTACAACACGGTGTATGTGCCGGAATTTGCGCGTGGCTACATTGACAGCCTCGGCAGACCCTACGAGCAGCATGACATCGTGGAGATCGCACGCGGGCAGCTGCTGGCAGAAAAGAGGGCGAAGGCCACAGCAAACCGCTTCCTTTTTTGTGATACGGAGCTGATCGTGACCAAGATATGGAGCCTGCACAAGGTTGGAAGCTGTGATCCGTTTATCCTGGAAAATATCCTTGAGAACCGGTATGACCTTTACCTGCTGTGCGACATCGACCTGCCATGGGAGCAGGACCCGCAGCGGGAACACCCGCACCTGCGAAAATTTTTCTTTGACTGGTACAAGAAAGAACTGGAAGGCTATGGCTTCCCTTATGAAATTATTCGTGGGATGGGGCAGCAGCGGCTGGAGCGAGCTATTGTTATAATAGATAGTACATTAACCGCAGAGCAACGCGGAGTTATTCGCTGAGGGCGCAGAGAAGAATCTTTGCGAAACTTTGCGCATCACTCTGTGAACTTTGCGGTTAGAACAAATCACTATATTTTTGATCCTAATGGAAACATCACACCTCAGGCAACATTTGCACTTGCACTTCATCGTGGTGCTGCTTGGGTTTACGGCCATCCTGGGTGCACTGATCAGCATGCCTGCTGCTGACTTGGTATGGTACCGCATGTTTTTTGCTACTGCCGGCCTGTGGGTGTTTTTCCTGATCAAAAAGCTGCCTTATCGCCTGCCGTTCGAAAAACAGCTTCCTCTGTATCTGATCGGCACCCTGGTGGCGCTGCACTGGATCACCTTCTTTCATGCCATCAAGGTATCTAACGTGTCGGTGACCCTGGGGGTGTTCGCATCAGTACCCCTGTTTACCAGTTTTCTGGAGCCCCTGCTGCAGCGCCGGCGCATCCTGTGGCTCGAGGTGCTGATCGGGATGATCATCCTCTTGGGTATTTACCTGATATTCCGGTATGAGTTTTATTATATGCAGGGCATTCTGTACGCCCTGCTGTCGGCTTTACTGAACGGCCTGTTCGTGGTGCTGAACCGCAACATCAGCATGCGTCACCATCCCACGGTGATCAGCTTTTATGAAATGATCGGAGGCTTTCTGCTGATCAGCCTCTATTTCCTGATAACAGGTGCCTTCAGCGAAGAATTGTTTCGGGTAACATCCGCAGATTTAGGGTACTTGCTGATACTTGGGCTATTGTGTACCTCGTACGCATTTGCCGCCATCGTACACATCATGAAGGTGCTCACCGCCTATAACGTGGTGCTGGCTGTCAGCATGGAACCGGTTTACGGCATCGCGCTGGCTTATATGATTTTTCGTGATGCCGAGCGCATGTCTGGTGGATTCTACATCGGAACGCTGATCATCATGGTAGCGGTGTTTTTGTATCCTTACCTGAAATACAGGCTGGCACGAAGAAAAGTGAAAAGTGAAAAGTGAAAAGTCGAAGGACAACCATGTAGGGGCGAAAAATCTTTCGACCATGAAGGTCGACAGTCGAAAGAGTAGAGACAAGGCATGCCTTGTCTCAGCATTACACACGCGATTTGGTATGCCACTGCCTGATGATGTTCAGCAGTTCTCTCGGGAGGCTCCCATTGCTGGCCACAAAATAGGGGTTCAGCATGTCGGGCTTGTTGTAGACAAGGGGTTTGCCGGTTTGCATGTCGACAACATGGCCGCCAGCAGCCTGCAGGATGGCCTGTCCGGCGGCAATGTCCCACTCCATGGTGGGCCCGAAGCGCGGATAGACATCTGCCCGTCCCATGGCGATCTCACAGAGCTTTAGTGAGCTGCCCCGCGGAACCCGTGTGACATTTGTTCCTGTGTTGGTGAGATGACTGATCAAATCCTCTGTATGCTGGTCGGGGTGGGAGCGGCTTACGGCCATCCTGAGTGTGTTGCCCCCTGGCACGCGACTCCCCGCGGAGTTGATGATTTGCAGTTGTCCGGGAAACTGTTCCGGGTCGGCTGCCAGGCTTGTTTCGTATATGTTGTCAATGGAATAAAGGCCCTTTCCGGGTATCCCAACCCATCCTTTGCCGGTGACCGGGGCGGTGATCACGCCCATAATGGGTGTGCCGTTTTCCACCAGGGCGATGTTTACGGTAAACTCCCCGTTGTGTTTGATAAACTCTTTGGTGCCATCAAGGGGGTCGACCATCCAGAGTGTAGCCCATTGTTTTCTTGTTGCATACGGCGGCACCTTGCTTTCTTCACTGATAACCGGAATGCCAGTGGTTTGCAGGTGCTTTCGTATGATGGCGTCGGCCTGTTTGTCGGCATTGGTGACCGGCGAGCCGTCGGCTTTGTGGTCGGTGGCAAACCCTCCATGGTACACTTCCATGATGGCGGAGGATGCCTCAATGGCGGCTTTTAAGGCGGTAATAATATGCATGGGCAAATATAATAGTTTAAGGTTTACAGTTTAAAGTTTATGGTTTAAGGTTTAAACAATTATGGCTTTTGATTGTTAAAAGATAGTTAAAGCAACAAACAACTATTTGCGATATTTACTAATTATCAACATCTATGAAAACGATTAAACAAATTCTTCAATACAGTTTGATTCTTCCCCTGATTGCTTTATTCTCTTGCTCTCGCGCCACGAATTACACGCTTGCGTTGGAAGGTTCTCCTTCCAGTCTGCATGACTTTGCGGTGGAAGATATATACGGTGATAGTTTTGACATGGCTTCATTGAAGGGCAAGAAGGTCATGGTGGTGAACACGGCGTCGAGATGCGGCCTTACCCCACAGTACGAAGACCTTGAAAGACTATACCAGGATTACAAAGACAAAGGATTTGTGATTATTGGCTTTCCGGCCAACAATTTCAGGAATCAGGAGCCTGGCACCAATGAGGAGATTATCGAGTTTTGCCAGTCGAATTATGGCGTTAGCTTTCCGATGATGGATAAAATTTCAGTGGTAGGTGACGACATGGCACCAATATACCAATGGCTTACCAAAAAGGAATTTAACGGCAAGATGGATTCTGATGTGAGCTGGAACTTTCAAAAGTACCTCATTGATGAGAACGGACTACTGGTCGACATGATTCCACCCCGTGAAAAACCCAATTCAGACCGGGTTATGGCCTGGCTGAATGATTAGTAACACAGAAACTATGTTTAACCGCAAAGGTCGCAAAGTCATTCGCAAAGTTTCGCAAAGATTATTATTATCCTGCATTCTTTGCGTAATTCAGCCTTTTGTTTTTTGATATTTCGACCTTTCGACTTTCAGACCTTCAGACCTTCAGACCTTCTTCTAAACGTCGATTTTGGCGTATCGTGCGTTTTTCTCTATGAACGCTCTTCGTGGTGGTACTTCATCGCCCATCAGCATAGAAAAAGTTCTGTCGGCTTCGGCAGCGTTTTCAATGTCTACCTGCCTTAGCAAGCGGGTTTCAGGGTTCATGGTCGTATCCCACAACTGTTCGGCATTCATTTCTCCAAGACCTTTGTAGCGCTGTAAATGAATGCCTGATTCTTTGCCGCCGCCGGTGAATTCTCTGACAATCTGGTTTCGTTCTTCTTCGCTCCATGCATATTGTTCATCCTTGCCTTTTCTAATCAGATACAGTGGGGGGGTGGCGATATATATATGACCCAGTTCGATCATTTCTTTCATATACCGGAAGAAGAAGGTAAGGATCAATGTAGCGATATGGCTCCCGTCAACATCGGCATCTGTCATGATGATGACCTTATGGTAGCGAAGGCGCTCGATGTTGAGAGCCTTGGAGTCATCAACGGTTCCGATTGATAGGCCCAATGCAGTAAAGATGGTTTTTATCTCTTCATTGTCGAAGATTTTATGGGGCATGGCCTTTTCCACGTTAAGGATTTTTCCTCTTAAGGGAAGAATTGCCTGGAACCGTCTTTCGCGTCCTTGTTTTGCTGTACCACCGGCAGAGTCACCCTCAACAAGAAATATCTCACAATTCTTGGGGTCTTTTTCAGAACAGTCGGCCAATTTACCAGGCAGGCCTGTGTTGGTTAGTACATTTTTTCGTTGTACGAGTTCCCGTGCTTTTCTTGCGGCATGACGTGCTGTTGCGGCAAGAATAACTTTGTTGACAATGGTTTTTGCTTCTTTGGGATGCTCTTCCAGGTAATTGTTAAGCATCTCACTAACGGCCTGATCAACAGACCCGCTTACTTCTGAGTTGCCAAGCTTGGTTTTTGTCTGTCCTTCGAACTGAGGTTCCTGCACCTTCACTGATATGACTGCGGTAAGGCGTTCGCGGAAGTCATCTCCATTGTTCTCAAACTTCAGTTTTGAGAGCATACCCGACTTATCGGCATAAGATTTGAGTGTTCGGGTTAAAGCCCGGCGAAAGCCGGCCAGGTGCGTACCTCCTTCTATGGTATTGATGTTGTTCACATACGACTGTACATTCTCAGTGAACGATGAGTTATACTGCATGGCTACCTCAACAGGTATGCCACTCTTATCTGATACCATGCTGATGGGCTCATCGATCAGTTTTTCGCGGTTCACGTCCAGGTATTGCACAAACTCCTTAAGACCCTCACTGGAGAAAAACACCTCTGAAATGGGATTGCCGTCATCATCAAGCTGGCGCATATCAGTGACAGACAGTTCAACGCCTTTGTTGAGAAAGGCCAGCTCTCTCAGTCTTCCTGACAATATATCGTAGCTGAATGTGGTTACCTGGAAAATGGAATCGTCCGGATAAAAGGTAACTTCAGTTCCTGTTCGGTCTGTAGTGCCTATTTCTTTTACATCGAACTGTGGTTTCCCTTTTTGGTATTCCTGCGTATATATCTTGCCATCGCGATGTACCACCACCTTCATAAGTTTTGACAGTGCGTTCACGCATGAGACCCCGACGCCGTGCAGCCCGCCGGAGACCTTATAGCTGTCTTTGTCAAACTTTCCTCCGGCATGCAACACCGTCATGACGACCTCAAGGGCACTGCGGTTTTCTTTTTTGTGGATATCAACAGGGATACCCCGGCCATTGTCGCTAATGGTGACTGAATTATCTTCATTGATAATCAGTTCGATTTTATCGCAATAGCCACCCATGGCTTCATCGATGGAGTTGTCGACCACTTCATTTACCAGGTGGTGTAAACCTTTGCTGCCGATATCTCCGATATACATGGCAGGCCTTTTGCGTACTGCCTCCAGTCCTTCCAGAACCTGAATACTGGTTGCATCATAAGCATGTAACGCCATGCTCTCCGGATCAGGCAGGTTAATGGTTTCAGGGATATCCACCGCCTTATTCAAATCACTCATATTTGTATCAAATTGGTAACTTGCAAAGGTACGGTTTTTACCCGACTAAATGAAGTAAAAACAGACAATAAACACACTCTTTTTTTTGCGATTTTTTCTTTAACCTGGATTATTCATGCTTTTAATTCAGGCTAGAAGGAATAGGCTATCCCACCAAGAAAATTAAAGCCTTGTGTGGGATAGTTCATCCACCTTTCAATTGATGTATTGCTCACATTATGGAAGTTAAGAAATACCGATAATAGTTTTGTGTAGCGGTATTCAATCCCTATATTTATGTCGACATGAAAGGGGTGTGCAATACTGGCGAATGCTTCGCCTGACTCATCAAACAGTCGTCCGTACGTTTCGCTTCTGGTAAACACGTCGGATGTGAGGATAATCTTATTCTGGATGTTATATTTCAGGTGCGCGGAGAGCACATTGGATGGTGTATGCCAGGCTTCTTTCTCATCGGTCATGCCATATTGGAACAAGCTTGCCGTAACGCGGCCGGAAAATCGTTCGCCAAATTTTGCCATGAGCTCGGCGCGCATGCTGAACCTGCTGATGTCGTCATACACAATGGCAAAACGGTTGTTTAGCAGGGCGGAGGTGTCATTGACAAAAAATGGATGGTTGTTGATAATCGCCCTGTTTAGTGTAAGGCTGTAGCCGATAATTTCTCCGAGTGCCCCTCTGATACCCCCTCCGATATCTGATCTCACATTCATAAACTGATAGTCGGATGAGGTTTCCATAAAAGGATTGATCGTTCTGAGTGTCGACATGGATTGTTTCTCAACCCCACCTGTTATATTGGCAAAGGCAACCAGCCTGTTGGGTATGATGTTTACCTCGGTGCCTATGAGCGGATATGCTCTGAAGTATGAGGTTGTGTCAAGCTCCATCGCAGCATTCACCCCTATATAAAATTGAAATCTATCAAATTGTGACCATAACTTTGGTTGGATGCTTATCACGGAGGTATTGGTGGTGTCGAGTTGATTTTTCAGGTTAAAAAAGGTTGCATCTGCATTCAGGCTGAAGTATTGCTTGTCGGCCATCCCAAATGGATCAGCTTCAATTTCTCTTCCAAAAAACCCTTTTAAAAAGGCATGATGTTCAGATGCATTGTAGTCGTCAGATAACCAGTGGTATCCGATGTCATACTGATGGTGCGCCCTAGCTGAGTCACCATGATTTGTTCCAAAGCCGAAGCTGGATGAAACCTGATCAAACTTCTGTCTGATATCTTTGTTTGTCAGGCTGTCCAGATAGTTTTCCATAAACAGGTTGCCTTCATAATCATCGGGTTTGAATCCATAATAATGAACCACATTACGTTCATACTTCAGGTCAGCATCCAGGGTATATCTCCCCAGAAACCTCTGTCCGTATATATTTGCCAGGTTATCGCTATAGGCGCTATGGCCGTGATCTGGAATGTTTCCTCCTGAGGAGAGGTGTTTCAAGCGCACGCCATATTGATGGTTGTTGGAGCGCAGGCTATTGAAAAAACCTTCAAAGTATGGGGTGGAATAACTTCCATACCCGCCTTTTGCCAGTCCTCTGTATAGCTTGGCAAGCGGTTCTCCGCGCATGCGGGCCGGCGTGATAGGTTCCACTTCGAAAGAGGTAATTAGTTTTTTTGACGGGATTATATAGTTGAAGCTGAGCTGGATGTCGAGTGTATCTTTAATGACTGGGTTCAGCATGATTTTAAATGCATCAGAGATGGTTGGCTCATAGGGGGCCACCACTTTAACCTCATCCAGGTCGAAAGGCTCCTGGCCATTACTGCTCATGGCTGCCGGCAGTAAAAGAACCAATAAGATACTGAAATATTTCGCGACTTGGGTCATACTTAATTTGTTTTAAGAATCAATACTATGCGGATAATTTCTTCTGACAACATTCTTAGTCTTAATTTCCGCCACCACCAAAATCAATTTCCAGGGTATCGGGGTCTTCTGATCTCCTGCTGTCTCTTTCAACTTCTTCAATGAAGTCTAATTTCTTTCTGGCTTCGGTTCTCATGTCCTCTCCCTGGTAGTTGTCAATGATACTTTGCAGGGTATGCCTTGCCTGAAACATATTCCCCATTTCGATATAGTTATCGGCCAGCAACAGGAAAGATCTGGCAAGCCAGTAGTCGTAAGCCGATATTTTATTGATATAGTCGAATATCTGATTTTCTGATGTTTCATAGTTGCCCTGGCGGAATTCAATCAGTGCCATATAATACAAGGCTTCTGCCGATGATTCATTGTCGGTGGCCCCGGCTGCAATTTTAAATGCGGCGGTGGCTGTTTCCCGGTCTTGCAGTGCCATGGCAGACTTCCCAATGATAAGGTTGGCCTCCTGGTTGATTTCAGTCTGCACCTTTTCTGTTGCCAACACCGACCGTGCGGCAGAGATAGCATCCTGGTGACGATCTAGCAGGAACAGGCTTCGCATTTGTCCTAGCCTGGCTTCCAGTAAGTTAGATCTTACCTCAGACAGTTCTTCCATCTGTTTGTAGTAGGTATAGGCTTGCTCGTAGTTTTTCCGGCGGAATTCGATTTGTGAGGCCCTGGAGAGGGCATTTTCAGTGAAACGGGATTTTGGCCTTCCCAACACATAATTGTAGCCTGTTAAGGCCTGGTCAAACAATTGACTCCGGTAGGCGCAGTCGGCATTATAATAATGTGCATTGAGGATAAATATTCCATTGGGATACCGTTCAATATAATTGTTAAACCCCCTCATGGCATTGGCGCAATCGCCCTGCATATAGCGACTTTCTGCTGCTATGTAAGTCAGGGAGTCTTGTTGTGCAGTGCTTACATCGGCAAACCCCAGGTTTTCGGAATACCTGAAAAACTCGTCGACCTGATTCAGACTTACATATATATTTCGGATAGCCCCCAGGGCTTCCTGTGCTTCCGGAGTGCCAGGATATTTGGCTATCACCTGTTTGAACACACCCAGGGCACGTTCATCCTCATTGTTGTTAAAATGTATCAGGCCTGTTTTCAGCATGGCACTTTTAACATGGCTGCTATTGGGATGTTGTGTCATCACCTGGTTGAAATAATTCAAGGCGTTGGCGTTATTGTTTTGTATGAGCCAGGTGTTTCCCATCTCATACCGGGCATCACTGGCATAGCTGGATCTGCCGTAGTTGTTCAGGAATTGCTGCAATGTGGCAATCTTATTGTCGAACTGTCCCATAATCCCAAAAACCAGGGCTTTCTGAAACACAGCATAGTCGTTGTCTAACACACCTATTCTGATCGCCCTGTCGTAGAAGTCGAGCGATGCCTGGTAGTTTTTGCTGATAAAATAGCTGTCGGCAATACGCAGGTGGGCGTCATTGAGTAGTTTGGTGTCTTCACTGCGGTCGGAGATAAACTTTCTGAAGGCCGTTATTGCCCTGTTGTATTGCTGTTGTTTGAAGTGGGCATAACCTATGGAATAGTTTGCCCTGTTGTATATGTCCTGAGTAAAAGCACCCGGGCTCACAAGAAAGCTTTCATGGGTTTGGGCCGACAAGTCATATTTTTCCAGGCGGTAGTAAGATTCACCCTCCCAGAAAAGGCTTAAGGCGGTGATGGCTCTGTTATCAGTATACCTTCTCGACAATTTAAAATGTTCGATGGCATCGGTAAAATTACCGTTGTTAAATAATTCAACACCACGGTAGTAGGCAATTCGCTGAAATCCCTCCCGCAATCTTGGGGTGTTGATTGTCAGTGTTTCGATGGAGGATAAAGCCTCTTTGTAGTTTCGGGTGGTCAGATACAGGTCGATAAGGTATGCCTGGGCTTCTGGCGTTCTGTCGGAGTTGGGGTATTCGTTAATGTATTTTTGAAACGACAATATGGCTTCATTGTAGGGGTCTAGCGACAATTCGAAGGATAGCTTGGCATAATTGAAAAGCGATTCTCTGGTAATATCTTCTATGAAGGGCAGTTGGTATGCGTTCATAAAAGCACCTCTTGCAAAGCGTTTCTGATCGGTTTTTATATATGATGCTGCCAGGTGGTACCAGGCATTCTGAGCCAGCTCATCATTCGCGTTGGCCGCCTGCTCGAGGTGGCTGACAGCTTGTGCATACTCTCCGGTGCTATAATAGGCAAATCCTATCTGGTAATGGTCGTCACGTGTAACACGTCCGCCTGATCCGTCGATATATTTTTTCAGGTGAGGTATTGCTTCTGCGAATTGTTCTTTTCTGAAGTGGGCTTCTCCGATAAGCCTGGATATCTCAGGAGCCCTCCTGGGAGTGGCTTCCTCTAGCAGCGCAGGTGCGTAGGATAGCAGGTCATCATATCTTTCCTGAAGGTAATATATATGGGTGATGTAATATGGAATGACCGGTCCGAAGTTGTGATCTTCACGAAGGCGCTGAAAGAAAGCCAGGGCAGTGTCGTATTCCCCCTCAAGATAGGCTATGTGCGCATAATAATATACTGCAGGTGCATAATAGTCGGATGTAGGGTCTTTGACAAGGGAGAAGTTCTGTTTCGCGGGGGCGAATTCTTCGATCATAAAGTGACTGTATGCCCTTTTAAAATGGTATTCGTTTTTTTGTGCAGCCGTAAGCTGATTTCCATTGATAGATGAATACCATGCAGCTGCTTCACTATATTTTCTGTTTCGGTAGTTAAGGTTCCCCATCTGGAACCTGGCTGTTTGTTGCCCGGGATGCGTGGGAAACCTGCTGATAAAGCTTGTCAGGAGCTGTTCAGCATCGCTGTTGAAAAGCTCTGTAGCACATAATCCGGCATAATACAAAGCACTTCCGGTCAGCTCAGCCATTGGATCAGATGGTTCTTCGGCAATTTGCAGGAATATCGGCTTTGCAGCGCCGTACTTTTCTTTGTTGAATAGTTCAAGGGCCGTCTTAAAACTCGCCTGTGGGTCATCATAGATAGCTGTTTTTTGTGAAAAGCCTTCCAAACAGAGGATGGCAACTGTCAAAATCAGCAAAGAAATGCTTTTATAGCTACTCATAGTTGTAGATGTTTCTGTAAGAACCTGGTGCACATTCATAGTTTGAAAAGAAATTACGGCAGGCCTGTAAGCCGGGTTCTGTCATGCAACCATGTTGCAAGCCTTGTCATTTATCTGGGGTGATGTTCACACAGCACCTCTAACGACCTACCCTCCGGGATCGGGCGAGCAACCCTCTGTCCCCGGTATATTTGGTCTTTCAACGCATAAGGTTTACCCCCTGGGGTGGTCACCCACCTCAGCTGTGAGCCCTTACCTCACATTTTCACCCTTGCCGGCTCCGGAGTACCGGAACGTAGGCGGTTATTTTCTGTGGCACTTTCTCTCATCCCATGTTAAATGGGATGGCTTCCTGTTAGGAAGTATGCTGCTCTGTGTTGCCCGGACTTTCCTCTCCCTGCAAGATGCAGACAGCGACAAGACGTCCTGCCGTAATTTCAAAGAACCTGTTTGTTAATGTCTGTAAAACGATACTTCCGTTGCTCCCATTCCATATCTGGCATAAGGTGCATCGTAAAATTCTATCTCTTCGGTCTGCCTTAAAAAACGCAAAATTTCATTCTTTAGCGTACCATTTCCCACGCCATGAATAAAAATGATTTTAGAAAGTCTTTCTGCTCGCGCGTGATCCATGCATTTTTCAACATATGCCATCTGTATTTTTAGCATATCCACATTTGAAAGCCTGCTGGTATCTTCTGTCAACTCCCCAATGTGGAGGTCTACTTCCGCAATCTTATCATCTACTTTATGTTTATCCATAAAGCTTTCAGTCTTCTGAACCTTTTCTGGTTTACGGCCTCCACCATAAATTTTTTCCTGCATAAGTCTGACACCGTCATGGTCTGGCAGTTTATCACTCAAATTCTGTGCCTGTTTTTCTGTGGTGGTGAGCTCAATGACCATGGCGTACTTTCTTAGCAGACCTTCGTATCGAAAGGCCTCTTCCTTATATACCTTGACGGGCTTCAAATTTATAGTTACCGACGCAGGTAGCAATGGTGATGCCTTCCCTTCCATAAAAAAGAGAAGTTGTGCAAGCCCATTGGCCCAATCATGGATGTCAGTTCTCTCAATCGCCTTTAAGAATAGTTTCGATTCCGGCTCTATATATCCGTATTCCAGTCCGTGCCAGATGCCCGAACGGTTCAGGAAGATATTGAACAACAATTGGTACTCACTATGGTTAATTATGAATATATCGAGAGGACTTTTAAGAATGTTTTCCTGATCGGCAGGGATCAAAGCCATGTATACTCCGGCTGGCCTTTGATCTGTTTTGTTGGGAACATGATATATTGGAGTGAGATCAGGATTCTCATCTGCTTCGTTGTTGCCACCTGATCCGGATGAATGATAGTCAGTCTCTTGTGTTCCCGTTCTGAGCAGGTCAGTCACCGAATAAGGAATCTCAAACCCATCCTCGTCGGATACATGCACTATCTGATCGCTCACAATCTTTGTGACAACACCGCCTCCTTTTTCATTCAGGAAAATAACCCTGTCCCCAACTTTAAATCCTGCCATAATTGTTTTCATTTACACCCTTTAATCTACTTGTAAGACGTTCAGACATTGACTGAGATTCCTCTCTTGTGCCCGGGACTTTGCTTTGCTCAGCCTTCGATCTACAGTTCATTGGCTTCTTAATAACGAAATATTGATTCATTTATTTATCCTGTTGCAAAATCTAAACAAAAGTAACATATTTCATCGTGTTGATAGCTCGTTCGGCATGACTTTTCATGCAACACAATTAATGATGCCAGTGAAATCGGCAGCCAATTAGCCCTGTCAGGATTTTTTTTATAATTTTGCCCCACCAAGTCAAATATTGAGAAAAAGCGATCGTTATCAATTATAATCAATTTGACATTCAGAACACAACAATTAAAATTACGGTATTTATGGATTCAACGAGGAAGGAATTTGATTCCACCAATGTATTTGAATTTTTTATCCGATGGTGGATGCATCTTGCAATCGTATGTATACTGGCTGCTATTGCCGGTGTCATATTGTCATCACCCGCGTTTATCACGCCGATGTATGAGTCGAAGACTACCATGTTTCCTACCTCCACCACCAGTTTGTCCAGGTCAGTAATTCTCGCCTGGCGCGACTTTAACGAATTCGGGGAGGTGGAAGAGGCTGAACGGCTGCTTCAGATTCTGGAGTCAGAGACTGTAAGAGAACGTGTGAGTGAGCGGTTCAACCTTATGGAGCATTATGAAATTCCGGAAGATGCAAAATATAAAAACACCATCCTAAGGGCTGAATACAGATCAAACTTTAAGTTTCGTAGGACGCAGTACGGTGCCGTAGAGGTAAGGGTTCGGGATAAGGATCCTGTGATGGCTGCCGACATGGCCAACTATGCGACAGCACTTGTCGATACTGTGATGAATGAGATCAGAAGGGAGCGTTTTTCCCTGGCTTATGATGTGGCTCAAAGAGAATACCATAATATGATGGCGCAGTCAAAACAATACCAGGATTCATTGCAAAAGATCATGAAGATGGGTGTGTTGGATCTCGGTTATCAGGCACAGATGCTTACCAGACAGCTCGCAGTAACCCTGGCAGAGAGCAATAAGTCCGGATCGGACATGATCGATGATCGCCTGCAGGTGATGGGCGAATATGGTGGTTCCAATATATTTCAGACTGCTTACCTGAGGCTAATTGCCGGAGACATGATGGTGCTTCAAAGAAGGTACCAGGAAGCAGAGCTCGACCTTGAGAATTTTGTTCCATTCAAATTTGACATTGACCGGGCCTTTATTGCAGAGAAAAAGGTTTACCCCGTTCGATGGATCATCGTATTCCTTTCAACATTTGGTGCCGGCTTCATGGGCGTTATGCTGCTTATATTCTATGAGAACCTGGTGGCAAGAGGTATTATTCGCAACAAAACCGTAGTGGCAAAGTAATCATTTAGACAGTATGTCTGCCAGGATACAACTTCTGCTATTTTATGTGTTCAGCGCTTTTTTTATAGCGCTGAATCTGTATTTTATGAAACAGGAGTTCTTTTGGCTCTCCGCGCTGCCTCTGGCATTTGCCGTTATATTGCTCTATTTCTTCTCTTTGGATAAGTTGTTGTTTCTTATCGTATTTCTGACCCCTCTGTCATTCAAATACTCGAACGAAGCGATGGGATTCACCATCGACCTTCCTACCGAACCATTGATCGTGGCTATCATGGTACTGTTCTTTTTTAAGTTGCTTTACGAACAGCAATATGATACCCGGGTGTTAAAGCATCCAATCAGTATCATCATTATAGTTCACTTGTTTTGGATGTTTGTCACATCGGTAACGAGCGAAATACCTTTGGTGTCTTTCAAATACTTTCTCTCGCAATTATGGTTTGTGGTATGTTTTTTCTTCGTAGGGATATTTCTGTATAAAGATGTAAAGAACTACCATCGTTTTTTTTGGTTGTTTGGTATTTCCTTGTTGGTTATAGTCTTACTGGCTACCTTCAGGCACGCACAAGTAGGGTTTGAACGGCAATTAGGCTATGCTGTTGTCAGACCATTCTTTAATGACCATACACACTACGCTGCAGTGCTCGCCCTGATCGCTCCTGTTTTTATTGTGCTGGCTTTTACCCGGACTGTTAAACCTATCACACGAATAATAGCCCTGTTATTTTTTATGACCTTTTCAATGGGCGTACTATTCAGCTACAGCCGTGCGGCCTGGGTGAGCCTGGCACTCGCTTTTGGCGGATTCATAATACTGGCAATGCGAATCAAATTCAGGATGTTATTAGCTGGGATGGTGCTTCTTGTTGCAGGCCTTTTCGTGTTTCAGACAGAGATTATGATGCAGTTGCAACGCAATACGCAAGAGTCGTCTGGAGAATTTTCCGAACATGCCCGGTCTATTTCCAATATCACCTCTGATGCATCTAACCTGGAACGGATCAACCGCTGGAGGGCAGCATTCAGAATGTTTGAAGAACGGCCGATAGTGGGTTGGGGCCCGGGAACATACCAATTTGTCTATGCCCCTTTCCAACGAAGCGAGGACTATACGATCATCACCACTCATTTTGGAGATATGGGGAATGCCCATAGTGAATATATTGGCCCATTGGCTGAAAGCGGAGTGCCCGGTATGCTCAGCTTCATCCTGCTTGCATTGGCTGTGATCGCCACAGGCGTAAGATTGTACAAAAAGGCAGCAACACGAGAACTGCAACTAATCGCCCTTGGCATTACCTTAGGGCTTATTACATACCTATCGCATGGACTGTTAAACAACTTTCTTGATACTGATGAAGCATCTGTGCTATTTTGGAGCATGCTGGCCATGCTGGTATCCATGGATGTGTTCCATAAACCGGAACGAAGCGTTGAGCGCTGACCACGGAGCGTGACTCCGAAATTCACAATTCACAATTCACAATTCACAATTCACAATTATTATTATACAAACAAATACAACCAATCATGGAAACCCTACACACCCTCCTTACACACAGAACCATCCGGAAATATAAGGGTGACCCGATTCCTGATGAGATATTGGATAAGATACTCGAGGCTGGTTTCAGGGCATCGACAACCGGAAATATGCAGGTGTACAGTGTCATCGTTTCTAAGGAAGTAGAACGCAGAAAAGAATTATGTGCGCTGCACTTTGGTCAAAAGATGGTTGAGCAGGCGCCTGTGTTGCTTACCTTCTGTGCCGACTTTAACCGGTTTAATAAATGGTGTGATCTGAGAAATGCTGATCCGGGCTACGACAATTTTTTGTCTTTTTTTACTGCCGCCATAGATGCTTTGCTGGTAGCCCAGAATGTGGCTGTTGCAGC
>SKYG01000358.1 GCA_007128045.1 Bacteroidales bacterium
AAACATGGATACATCTATATATTTAGACAAACCTGCGATCACGGAGCTTGATATCCACCCTGTTATCAAACAACGTTGGAGTCCGCGATCATTCGACCCAAACAGGAAAGTCGGGAAAGAAAAAATCAGGCGATTCATTGAGGCGGCACGCTGGGCCCCATCATCATTCAATGAGCAACCCTGGCGGTTCATTGTAGGACAGAAAGGTGATACTACCTGGGACAAGCTCCTGGATACCATGGTTGAATTTAACCAGAGGTGGGCTCAGAATGCGGATGTGTTGGTCATGTCATTGGGTAAAAAGACACTGACGAAAAATGAAAAACCCAACGGCACTTATCGTTACGATACTGGTGGCAGCATGGCATATATGACCTTTCAGGCCGTTGCCGATGGTTTGTCGACACATCAGATGGGGGGCTTCAGCAAGGAAAAGGCCATCGAAGCATTTGGGATCCCGGATGATCTGGAGCCATTGACCATCATCGCCATCGGGTATCAGGACGACCCGGAGAAACTCGACGACGACATGCGTAAAACGGAACTGTCGACACGCACAAGGATTGAACCGGAGTCATTGGTACTTGCTGGTGAAAAGTGAAAAATTTAACCGCAGAGAAACACAGAGTGATTCGCAGAGTCACGCTGTAAGGACAGGCCCAGTCCTGTCGCTACAGCGTGACTCTGCGTTTAAATCCCCTCCGCGTTCCTTTGCGAATAACTCTGCGTCCTCTGTGGTTAACCCGGAGTATGCGGTTAACCCGGCAACCCCACTATCGCTTTCACGATATTATCGGCACCATCGGCAATTTGCACGATATTGGCATCGAGCATATAGCACGGTGTGGTAAAGACCTTGTTGGTTTTGTCGACAGTCACTTCCCCATGCGAGGTGTTTTGGTGGGTGGCACCCAGTTTGCCTACAGCCTCGGCAGTGGCTGTATCCTGCCCTATAGTGAGGGTAACATTTCCGAGCACCTTTGCCAGCAATACCGGCGATATGCACAGCGCGCCGATTGGTTTGCCGGCCTTATGCATACCTGTAAGGGCATTGGCCACGTCCTGGTTTACGGTACAATCGGGGCCATCAAAAGCAAATGACGAAAGGTTTTTTGCCGCTCCAAAGCCACCTGGCAGCAGAAGGGCATCATACTCTTTGGGATGGAAGTCACTTAACGGCCGGATCTTCCCCCTGGCAATTCGTGCCGACTCTACCAGCACATTTCTCGTCTCTTGCATTTCCTCTCCCGTAAGGTGGTTGATCACATGGTGTTGTTCGATATCGGGAGCAAACAGATCATATGTCGCCCCATGCTTGGTGATAGCAAGCATGCTTAACGTGGCCTCATGGATCTCAGACCCATCGTACACACCACATCCTGATAAGATTACAGCAAATTTTTTCATGATAGTTTCTCCTTTATTTTAATTGTTTATAACTGAATTATGATTAATAGCTGCGGGTTACCAGGTTACCGGGTTACCAGGTTACCAGGTTACCGGGTTACCAGGTTAACCGCAGAGGGGCGCAGAGTGATTCACAGTGTCACGCTGTATGGACAGGGCTTGACCTGTCCGCAATGGGTTACCAGGTTTCCGGGTTAAACCATAAACATGAAGCCAAGACAAGGCATGCCTTGTCTCTACTCTATTGACCTTCGACCTTTGACTTTTGACCTTTCAGACAGGCCAAGTCCTGTCCCTACAACAATTCAACAACTCAACAACTCAACAATTCAACAATCTTTACTCGTAACGGAGCGAAGTAACCGGATCTTTGGCGGCGGCTTTTTTTGCCGGCATGTATCCGAAGATAATGCCTACCGTAGCAGACACCCCGAATGAGAGAATGACCGACTCCAGTGAAACGATGGTCAGGATGTCGGTAAAATGCATAATTGCGCGCGACAGGCCTATTCCCAAAAAGATACCGATGATCCCTCCGCTGATGCTGATAAAGGTTGACTCTGACAGAAACTGAAACACCACATCGGTTTTTTGTGCACCCACAGCGAGGCGTACGCCAATCTCCCGGGTTCGTTCCATGACTGATGCCAGCATGATGTTCATGATGCCAATGCCTCCCACAATCAAAGAAATACCTGCTATGGCACCCAGAACGATATTAAAGATATCTTTGGTACGTTGCTCCTGCTCCAGGAGCAATTCCGGAATGATCACCTCAAAATCTTCCACCCCGTAATGTCTTCTTATCAGCATGCGCTGGATCACCTCAGAGGTAGGGGTAAGCTGGTCAGAGTTTTCGACCTGCACCGTAATACGGTCAAGCTGATGGTAATTTTTGGTTTCCTCCGCTCCAACTCCATTATCAACGCTACCCAATAAAGCACTGGCAAGACGCATCATACTACTTCCCCTTCTTCCACTACTGCCTCTCATGCCCTGCAACTCCTCTATGGAAAAGGCTGAACGATCCTGAAAACGCAGCAAAAGGGTTTGAACCGGGGTATAAATCACGTTGTTGAACTCGCTGACACCCAGATTTTCAATGGCGTTCTCGGTAACCATCCTGTCTTCAACCACCCCGATCACCGTCAGCCAGTTGCTTCCGGCTTTGATCTGTTTCCCTATGGGATTGGTATTGCCAAAAAAGATACCCCTGATGTTATTTCCAATGATAGCTACAGGAGCACCCCGTGTTATTTGATCTTCAGTAAACATATTCCCCTGGGCCAGCCGAAGGTTGAACACCTCGAAATAGTCGGGCGTAACCCCTGCCACCCTTACCGGACGGCGTATGCCTTCATTCATGGCAAAGGCGCTGATCTCTGTTTCAGGGCTAACCCTGTTTACGGTAGGAATAATTTCCATGATGCTTTGCGCATCCACCAGGGTAAGGCCGGGAGAAAACTGCCCCCTTTGCGTCTCATCCTGGCTGTCATCTGCGGCATACAACGGCCTGATAATGATATTGTTCACACCCACCATCTTCATCTGATCAAGAATTTCCTGACGAGCACCATTGCCAATGGCAAGCATGGCAATTACCGCAGCAACTCCGAAAATGATCCCCAGGGCTGTCAAAACAGAACGAAACCTGTTGGCAATAACGGCCTCCAGGGCTATGTTCATGTTGTAAAAATATTTTTCAAAATAGGAGAACATGCTGCGTCTCATTGGTTAATTCAAAGAAATCAAACGGATATCTTCCGGATTGGGAGGCAGGGTCAGTATGACCTGGTCTCCTTCGCCCAACCCTTCTTTGATCACTATCTGGTTGTCATTGCGTATACCTGTCACCACCTGATGACGAACCGTCCTTCCCTGGTGTTGCCTGAACACATAAGCGATACTGTCTGTGGCATGAATCGCTTCTATGGGGATAAACAACACATCCTTTTCAACATGGGTAACGATGGTGTTCTTGGTCGTCATAGACGGCCGCAAAATGGTATCTGACTCATTGATTTGTATCTTTACCTCAAATACCCGCGCATCCTGGTTTGGGCGCTGTTCGCCTACGTTGGCAACCTCCGTTACAAAGCCGGTGAACCTGCTTTGTGGAAAGGCATCAACAATCACTTCGGCCTGTTGATTAACCCTTACCTTGCTGATATCAACCTCATTGACATAGGTTCTCGACATCATCACGGAGAAATCAGGCAGGGTGGCTACGGTGTTATCCCACGAGCTTATTTGTGAGCCCACAGTAGTTTTAGACCCATCCCAGTTGCGCTTATAAATAACCATGCCGGATATGGGTGCCCTGATCTCAAACTCTTCCAGCACATCAAGCATGTTTTGAAAACGACGCTTTTCCTGACTCAGGCGAGCGCCAATTTCCTGCATCCTGGCCTCCGCCTTCTGACGCCTCAGCTCATAGTTGTTTACAGCCTGTTCGTACGACCGCTCCAGCTTTTCAAGGTTTATCTCAGCCTGACGTATGGCCGTAGGTGGCTCAAACTTAGACTGCTCCAATGTGATCCTCGCCTCCTCTACGTTGAACTGAAGGTTTATCAGATCATCCCGGGCCATTCTCAACTCTAGTGTGGTATCCAACATGGCTTGAGTAAAAGATGTCTCCAGCCGCTCCAGCTCTGTTTCACGGTCTTGTATGCGAGTGGCTATCTCAGTACGATCAAGGGTGGCTACCCAATCACCCTTCTCCACAATCGTTCCCTCCGGAATCAACTCGGCAATCAGCACATTGAAAAGTCCGACAGACCTTAAATTACCAGGACCCAGGATGTTCTCAGAATTTTTCGCTTCCAACTCACCGGTGGTATAAACACTAACCACGAAATCCCCTCTTTCCACCGAGGCAAATATCGGCTCAAATACCGAAGCCTCCGTGCGTAAAAAGTACCATAATGCCACAACAATAATTACCCCCACAGAAGACAATATCCATTTCTTCCTGTTCATGTTCTATTCTTTTAAACGTTTTAATTATGAGCTCACTCCAATAAGTCCGTTTTTTTAACCCACAGATACTTCAGCTACGCCCAGCACTAGTGTCATGTCAATGCCATTTAAACAGTCAAAAAATGACGTTATTCATTCATTTGATTATCAGTGATATTAAATCAGCGCAATCAGCGGGCAACGAATTTTCTTAGTGGGCTCAATAATCTTATCCCAGAATCTCGTACTAGTTAACGTGTACTACCCATATCCTTATTATACCTTACCTGAATTAAAAGCATGAATAATACAGGCTTATTATAATAAACGGTAAAGATAACGGTTCAGTTCATTTTATACTCCATTTATTATACAGATTTGGATGCCCATTCTCATTACAAAAACCCCAACAGACTGATAAACAAGATATAATATTTTACCACAACTTTTTTAATCAAAAAAAATCACAAAAATCATCTAATTAGCTTGTGTTCTAAAAAATATTATTTATATTTGGTCTAAATAAACATAGCGACAGGCTATGTAAAACGAATTTAGTTCATTGAATGTTAACCCACTAAACAAAAAAACACATTATGAAAAAAGTATTTTTAACAGCAATACTGGGAATTTTCGTCCTTGCAGGTACTGGTTTGGTCTTATCAGCCAGCGAAACCGCAAAAAGTGACAAAGCATGTTGTAGCAGTGCCACTACCGCACTGGCCGATGCATCTGAAACAAAAGCAACAGCAAAAGCAGGTTGCAGTGATGTCTCAACAGCCGAAGCTTCTACAGCTACCGCAGCAAAAGCTGGTTGTGGCGATACAGCCTCAGCAGCAAAAGCTGGTTGCAGTGACAAAGCAACTGCCGCAAAAGCTGGTTGCGGAGATAAAGCGTCAGCAGCAAAAGCTGGTTGTAGTGACACAGCAACTGCCGCAAAAGCTGGCTGCAGTGATAAAGCCACGAAAGCCGCTGCAGGCGAGTGTGTAAAGAGCCCCGCAGGCGTCAGCACTGCCAGCAAAGAAAATAAATAATACCTCCTTGTTTTTGGATTTTTTGGATCCCCGGGCGCGTTCGTGTCCGGGGTTTTTTTATGTTTTCCGGATGGGACACCCAGTTTTCAAAGAACATTCCAGCTACAAAACAAAATTTCTATTTGCTTCGCGGTGATTTCACAATAACGGAATCCTCTTTATTGAGGTATCTCTCACTACGCTGGCGCTTCTGTTATGAGCAGGCGGAGTCCTGAAAATGTAGGGTATCTCTCACTACGCTGGCGCTTCTGTTATGAGCAGGCGGAGT
>SKYG01000059.1 GCA_007128045.1 Bacteroidales bacterium
CAGCCACATCAGGCAAGCCTACCATAAAGAAGTTAATCCCTGAACCCACATCAACCTCTATGGTGATGGTCGTCGCGTCAACGCCAAAAACCGCGCTGGCGTACGTTTTTACAAACATATAGATGGTATTTTACCCCAAATATACGGTATGTACACATATGGCACAAAAATCAAGATGGAAAATATTTTTAACGGTTGGTTGAAGATACCGCAATACAACTTATCTCCACATCAACAAACATGGGTAATGCAGCAACCTGCACTGTTTCCCGGGCGGGTGCAGCAGCATCAAAGTAGCTGGCATACACCTCATTGATTTTCGGAAAATCGTTCATGTCGGTAATAAAGATGCTGCATTTAACCACATGGGAGAAATCCATTCCCGCCGCATGGAGAATGGCTTTGAGGTTTTCCATCACCTGGCGTGTCTGATCCTGAATATTACCTTTTATCAGCTCACCGCTTACCGGGTCTAAAGGTATCTGTCCTGATACAAACAGCATATTGTTGGACAATACAGCCTGGTTGTAGGGGCCAATGGGCTTGGGCGCGTGGGGGGTGTTAATGATTTTTTTCATAGGTAAAAAAATTGTCTGAAGGTCTGAAGGTCTGAAGGTCGAAAGTCAAAGGTCAAAGGTCAAAAGTTGAAAGTCTGAAGGTCGAAATACAACCATGTAGGGGCGAAAAATATTTCGCCCATGAAAAATCTTTCATCCATGAAAAATCTTTCGCCCATGAACCGGAGTCATCACCAGCCAATATATAGTATAACATATCTGAAATAATAATGTTTCATGTGTTCATAATTTTTATATTTCGGTCACATGGAATCGCATGTACGATCATTCTCCTGTGTGTGAACGATTGTGCACATGCTTATTTCATCTGTTTATTTTTTTAATCCTTCGACTTTCGACCTTCGACTTTTGACCCCATGAAAAATAATCATGCTCATGCGTGTCAAACGTTTGTCCGGGGATTTTCATCTGTTCCTTATTTTGACGAAATTATGGCATCCTGAGGTGCACGAGATGTCAACCCATACAAAAAAGGAGCGATGTGAGCAATCTTATGAAGGCAGTCTGGTTGCCATATAAAAGAATGAACCGTCCGGGAACGCCGGACGGTTCATTATAATGAGATACATCGTCAGCAATCAGGGATTAATATCCTGCATTTTGCTGAAGGTTCGGGTTCACATCCATTTCCCTTTGCGGGATTGGCAGTACCAGACGCGGCGAATCATATGCCAGAGGCGTATCACCATCATACACGATCTCTTTCCACCTTTTCACATCATGCAGGCGATGGCCTTCCCAGGCCAGCTCCAGGCGGCGTTCTTTGCGGATAATATCGCGGTCAACGGCAGCCACATCATCGAGTCCTGCTCTGTTGCGAATCACGTTGATATCATTTACGGGAAGATCACCTATGGGAGTACCTCCTTTTTCAAAGTTCGCTTCGGCACGGGTAAGAAACATCTCTGCCAGGCGGATCACATTGATATTGGCATCATACTTGCCCCATTTCGACGACATGGTAAATCCCCGTCTGGTTCCGGTTCCAACGTAATGCATGTCAAGCACTACGGAGATGCTGTTGCCAGGTACGGATTCCTGAACTTTACCTCTGAGGTCACCTTCTTCAAAGCGATCAAGGTGTCGTTCTGTAATCCGTAAATCGCCACGACCATAGCCAGGCAAGCTGGCAAAGAATGTACCGATACCGTCATTTGCCTGGCCGGCATTGCTTGTCATGTTCTGGTTAATCATGAACACATCTTCAGATGTATAGTTGTCATTATTGAAAGCAGCACGGGGAGTAGCATTCAGTGCACTCTCACCTCCAAACTGATCAATTACCAGGGTGGCTTCCTGCGCGGCTTCTTCATAGCGGCCCATCTGCAGATATACCCTCGACAGGAATGCACTGGCTACCGTGCTGGTGGCACGACCGCCGTTACCGCCGGCAATATCCGGAGATAACAAATCTTTGGCGGATCCCAGGTCGCTCAACACCTGTTGGTACACTGCATTCACGCTCGCACGGGATACAAAAGCAGCATCTGATGGCAGATCAGCATAAGGTTCCAGTACTATGGGAACGCCGGGCTGGGTATTCTGGGAACCAGGTTCGTAGGGTAATCCATAAAAGCGTACCAGCTCAAAATACATGATACCCCTGATGAACTTTGCCTCGCCTTCAACGACAGCACGTGACCCTTCGTTAACCAGGTTAAGGTTTTTTAGTACCACATTGGCAGAGTTGATGGCACGATAGGCAGCCAACCATTTACCCGTAATGGTTCCATCATTTGGGTCCAGCTCTTTCCAAACCATCTGGCGGTATCCAATGAAGGTACCTGCCCAGTTGGCATCACCATCGTCTGCAAGCAGATCGGAGTGAAAAATACTGGTACCGGCAAATAGTTCCGGTCCGGCAATACGGGCATAGGACCCGTACAAGGTGTTAAGAATGCCTTCATGAGACAGGGCATCCTCGGCAAAAATTGATTGTTGCGGCTCAATATCCAGCAAACTGTCGCATGAATAGATCAGGAAGACAAGAGCAAGGATGCTGAGGGCTTTTGTGATATTTATCTTTTTCATAAGTATATACTTTTTTTTAATGATCATAATTGCTTCTTATCTGTCCGTTACAAACCAAGGGTTAAACCAAACGTAATAGACCTTGGCTGGGGAGCAGTATAAAAGTCACGCCCCTGAAGCAGGTTTTGTGTCTGCGCAGAAGGACCTGTTCCGACAAAGTTGGCTTCCGGATCCCAGCCAGGATATTCTGTCCAGGTAAGCAGGTTCAGGGCTTTTACAAACAACCTGACGCTGGAGATGTTAGCCCTTGAAACCAAAGCAGACGGAAGGTTATAACCCAGGGTTACGTCTTTAAGCCTGAGATAGGAACCGTCAAAGATCAGCATGGAAGAGACTCCGTAACCGTTGCCGTCAAGCCAGCGGGGCTGAGGCCATTTGGCATTATCACCTGGCTCTTTCCAGAAATCGTTATAGAAGTCCAGGGTCTGGTTGTCGAACCATGATAAACCATCGGCTTGCCACTGACGACCGGCATTGAATATTTCATTGCCATATACAAACTGGAGCAAAACACTCAGGTCAAATCCTTTATACCTGAAAGTATTGGAAAAACCACCTATAAAATCAGGATTGGGATTTCCTGCCACCTGATTTTCGGCAGCAGACAATCTGTTTGTTGTTTCAGTTTTTGTGTCGTCGGTATAGAACAAGGCATCACCATTGTCAGGATCAACACCAGCATACAGCCTGGTGTAGAACACGCCGAGTGGCTGTCCTTCCATAGCACGGTTGATACCCACCTGAATGATCTGTTCATCGAGATTGGTTACCTCATTTTGGTTGTATGCTATGTTGAAGTTAGAACTCCACTGAAAATCTCCGGTAAGGTTTACAGTGTTTAATACAAACTCCCAGCCCCAGTTCTTCAGGTTACCAACGTTTTTGGTTACATTGTTAAAACCGGTTGTTCCGGGGAGGTTAACACTCAGAAGCAGATCTTCCGTATTCTTCACATAATAGTCTATCTCACCGGTAATGCGGTTGTCAAAGAATCCAAAGTCAATGCCTATATCAGTCTGATAGGTGGTTTCCCATTTCAGATCAGGGCTGGCTACTGTAGTGGGTATCATACCAGACAGGCCGGCGTAGTTACTGGCACCATAGAGTGCCTGGTACTGGAAGTTACCGATCTCAGAATTTCCGACTATACCCCAGCTGAACCTCGGCTTCAGGAAGCTCAACACATCATTATCTCTCAAGAAATCTTCGTTGGTCATGATCCAGGCAACAGAAGCAGCCGGGAAGAAACCATAGCGGTTCTCATCACTGAAGCGTGAAGAGCCGTCAACCCTACCACTTAAGGTTACCAGGTATCTGTCGTATAACTTCAGGTTGGCCCTGGAGAAATAGGACACATAACTATATTGTGTTCCTAAACTGGATGCTCCGGCAATATCGGCAGCACTTGCCAGCCTCTTAAAGTTGTCGTTGGGGAAGTTTCTGGATGTGATCGAAGCAATATCTTGTGTGGCATCCTGATAGCTGGCTCCACCAAGCAGGTTGAGGTCTAATATATTGCCAAAGTTTCTGTCAAATGTCAGGTAATTATTCACACTGATGCTTCTCATGGTAACCGTACGGTCGCTACCTACACCGGTAGGACCACCATCGTTGGTTAAACGTCCCTGATACCCCTTTTCACGTTGGGCATATACATCGACACCCCATTCAGAGCGGAACTGCAATCCCGGGATGATCTGGTAGTTGGCAAACAGGTTACCCAGGTTTCTGTAGACCTCCTGCGAGAATGAGCTGTATTCGGCTGGAACCAATCCATTCTCATATACCGTCCATCTGTTGAGTTCTCCGGTTACAGGATCGTGAGTTGGATCCAGTGGTGGCAGGGCGATCATTTGCAGTGGGGTTGCAAAGGCGTTGTCATTGGCCACCCTGTCGGTTTGAGAACGCACCAGGTTCAGGTTCATACCAAATGAAAGTCTGTCAGAGACATCCTGATCCAGGTTCAAACGTCCGCTGATCCTGCTGTATTCATTGCCAAGAAGGATACCTTCCTGGTCAAGATAAGCCAGTGCCGCATAATACCTGGTATTTGCCGAACCGCCGCTGGCAGAAAGATCGTATTGGTGTAATCCGCCACGTTTGAGGGCCTGGTCTTCCCAGTTGGTATCCGGACCTTTGGTTAGATCATCCGGATTGTCAGGGTCTCTCCAGTTTTCAAGGCCCCAGTCAAGAGCTGCTGTAAAGTCTGGTCCGAAGAAAGGTGAACCGGCATTGGCATACGCCTGCTCAAACAGATCAAGGTACTGCTCTCTGTTCAGATACCCTACCCTGTTGGCAGGTTCACTGAAACCGAGTTGTGAGGTAAAGTTGATACGGGTACGTCCTTCCTGACCTCTCTTGGTGGTGATCAGCACTACGCCATTGG
The DNA here is from genome assembly GCA_007128045.1 of Bacteroidales bacterium. Taxonomy (GTDB): domain Bacteria; phylum Bacteroidota; class Bacteroidia; order Bacteroidales; family UBA7960; genus SKYG01. The sequence continues at coordinate 4,996 of SKYG01000059.1, forward strand.
CAGCACGAGACCCGTAAATAGCAGCCGCAGAGGCATCTTTAAGAATCTGAATCGTCTCAATATCAGCTGGGTTCAGGTCGGCCAGCGGATTAATAGGTTCATTGGCAGCAGTACCGAGGTCTTCCGAGATCACCGGAATACCATCTATAACATACAACGGCTGGTTACTTGCTGTCACAGATGCAGACCCACGAACACGCACCTTGATGGCTTGCCCAAGCTTTCCACTGCCACTTTGTACATGAACACCGGCAGCCCTACCCTGAATCGCCTGCTCAAAGCTTGGCTGTGTGGTGTTGGCAATGTCTTCTGACCGAATGGCTGCAATAGATCCTGTCAGCTCAGACTTAAGTCGTGTACCAAAACCCACCACCACGATCTCATCAAGCGTGGCTACATCGGGCTCCAAGGCCACATTAATTACATTGCGGCCCTGAACCGGCACTTCGACAGTTCGCATGCCAATAAATGAAAACACCAACACCGCGTTTGGTGCTGTAGAAATCTCGTACCGGCCATTTACGTCAGCCATAACACCGATCGTGGTACCTTTTACCAGGACTGTCACCCCTGGCAAGGTAGTTCCATCGGTAGCGCTGGTAACAGTACCGGTAACCCGAATTGATTGCCCATACAGGGAGCTCCC